>CALUZF010000041.1 GCA_944325165.1 Candidatus Gastranaerophilales bacterium | reverse complement strand
TAAGCTAGCGTATTAGCGCTAATTTGTTTATTTTCATTTTTTCGCACTTTATCTGCTAATTTAAATAAAATTGCAAGGGCTTTTGAAGTGTTTAAATCTTCATCCATTGCTTCTTCAAATTCTTTTATGGCTGCACCATCATATTCATTACCTAATTCAATTCCTGCAATAGAATTAATAAGTCTTTTTGCTCCGCTTGAAGCACCTAATAGCGCTACATCATTAAATTCAACAGGCATTCTATAATGATTAGTTAAAATAAATAATCTTATTGCATTTGTATCATAAGTTTTTAATACATCATCAATAGTTAGAAAATTATTCAAAGATTTTGACATTTTTTCTTTATTAATAGTAACAAAACCATTGTGCATCCAATATTTTGCAAATTGACATCCATTAGCACATTCTGATTGAGCTCTTTCATTTTCATGATGAGGAAAAGCTAAATCAGCTCCGCCTGCATGGATATCAATAGTATTACCTAAATGCTTTTTGCTCATAGCAGAACACTCTATATGCCATCCAGGACGACCTATGCCCCAAGGAGATTTATAGCCATGGGCTTCATCTTTTTTCCAAAGTGCAAAATCAAGAGGACTTTCTTTTTTATCATTAGCTTCAACTCTTGCGCCGTTTAATAAGTCTTTTATGGGTTGAGATGATAATTCGCCATATTTTTTATATTTTTCAACTCTAAAATAAACATCCCCATCAATAGCATAAGCATAACCATCTTGCTCAAGCTTTTTAACCATAGCAATCATCTCGCCTAGCGTTTTAGTTGCACGAGGCTCAATATCTGGCTTTAGAACATTTAAATTATTCATTGAATTTATAAAAGATTTATAATATCTATCAGTAATTACTGAGGGCTCAACCCCTTCATTTTCAGCTTTTTTAAGAATTTTATCATCAACATCAGTTACATTTCTGCAATATGTAACATCATAGCCTTTAAACTTTAAATAACGATATAACGTATCCCAAGTAATATAACATCTTGCATGACCTAAATGCGCATTATCATATACAGTAGGTCCGCAAACATACATTTTAACTTTGTTTTGTTCAATTGGTTCAAATTCTTCAATTTTATTTGATAAAGTATTATAAATTTTTAACATCTTTTTTCCCTCAAAAAGATTTTACTATAAATAATTTCATAGTAAAATAAGTTGGGTGAATAAATTTATATGGGGCAAGGATATGAAAAATACTGTTGTGGTTGGAGCTCAATTTGGAGATGAAGGAAAAGCTAAAATAACTGATTTATTGGCTTATGAGGCCGATTTTATTACTCGTTTTCAAGGAGGCTCAAACGCTGGACACACCGTTGTTGCTAACGGTAAAAAATACGCTTTTCACCTTGTTCCATCAGGAATTTTATATGAAAATAAAATCTGCATGATAGGTGCAGGCTGCGTTATCAAACCAGATGACCTTAAAAAAGAAATTGAAGACATTATATCTCAAGGAATAACAAAAGAACACTTTGAAAAATGCCTTAAAATATCTCCTCTAGCTCATATTACAATGAAATATCACACAGATATTGATGGTTATAGCGAAAATTCACTTGGTAAAAATAAAATAGGAACAACAAAAAAAGGTATTGGTCCAACTTACACTGATAAATATAGACGTAGTGGCATAAGAGTAGAAGATTTATTCAACAAAGAAACCCTATCAAAAAAATTAGATATTATTCTTCCGACTAAAAATAAAGAGCTTGAATTTGTTTATAATTTAAAACCATATACAAAAGAAGAAATTTTATCAGAATGCGAAGAATATAGAAAAATCTTAGCCCCTTATGTTGATTTTAATTGGCAAGAAAATTTATTAAATATCAAAAACAATAAATCCATTCTTTTTGAAGGCGCTCAAGGAGTTATGCTTGATGTAGACTATGGAACATATCCTTATGTAACTTCATCTAACCCAATTGCAGGTGGTGCAGCAATAGGTGCCTCTATGGGACCTATGAGTATTCAAAGAGCAATTGGTGTATTTAAAGCGTATATGACAAGAGTTGGCGAAGGCGCTTTTATAACTGAGCTTGACAATAAAACAGGAGAAAAACTTCGCTCAATTGGTGGTGAATTTGGCGTTACAACAGGCAGAGCCCGCCGTTGCGGTTGGTTTGATGCAATAAGCGCTAAATATGCAGTTTTAGCAGGCGGTTTATCTGAAATTGCACTTACTAAATTAGATGTATTAGATACTTTTGATGAAATAAAAGTTGCAATTGCATATAAAAATAAAATTACAGAAAAAACAACAACTCAATATCCTACAGATGTTTTCACACATTACGATTGGGAACCCATTTATGAAGTTCATAAAGGTTGGAATTGTGATATTTCAAAATGCAAGACTTATGACGAGCTTCCTCAAAACGCTAAAAATTATCTAAAACGACTAGAAGAGCTTTTAGGAATTAAAATAACCATAATAAGCGTAGGACCCGATAGAGAACAAACTATATTTGTTGATTAGAATTTTTTAATTTGCTTTGACGCATAGCATCTAAAATTGTATTTCTAGCGTCAAGTGCTTGCTCTTTAGTTAGAGGAGGAATACCTTTTAGGGGATATTCTTTACCTAAATTTTCATATTTTGGAATAGCTAAATCATGATAAGGCAAAACATCAAGCGCATGTATATTATCTAGGGTTGATAAAAATTCGCCCAATTTTGTCAAATATGTTTTATTATATGTAATATTTGGAACAACAACGTGTCTTATCCAAACAGGAATATTTTTAAATGACAAATATTTTGCAAAATCCAAAACATTTGTATTATTTTGACCTGTCAACTTATGATGTTGTTCACAATCGATATGTTTAATATCAAGCATAACCAAATCAGTATAGCGCATTAATTCATCATATTTTTGAGGTTTAGCTTTATCAAACAAAATTCCCGATGTATCAAGCGCAGTATGGATATTTTTATCCTTTGCGCATTTAAAAAGCTCAATTAAAAAATCAATTTGCGCAGTAGGCTCTCCGCCTGTTGCAGTCAAACCGCCATTTTTCAAAAATTCTTTAACACCGTCATATTTTTTTAAAATTTCTTCAACGGTCATTTTTTTATTTACTTTAAAATCCCAAGTATCAGGATTATGGCAATATGCACATCTCATAGGACAGCCTTGAAAAAATACAACAAAGCGAATACCAGGGCCGTCCACCGTTCCGCAAGATTCTATTGAATGTATATTTCCATAAATTTGAGCCATATCTCACCTTTTTCATTATATAACACTAAAAAATAAATGTAAACTTTTGTAAAAAAAATAATTAAAATACTGAAGTTTTAAGAAATTTTTGCCGTAAACATTAATATAAAAACAATGGAGGCAATGACAGTTATGGGCATGGCAGCAAGCCAAGCAAGGTTTTTAGGACTAACGGCTAGAAAGAGCAATAACGAATATCAAGTTCAACAAATAAACCAACAAAGAACATCTTTGGCGAATGAAAGCGCTGGTTTATACAATGAAATGCTTGAATTAGAAGTTCCAACTCCTCCATCCGTTAACTCATTTACCGAAACTGTCTATGTATTAGAAGATTCTAATAGTGATTATTCAGAAGAAGATTATACCATTTCAAATATGAGCAAAACATACGGTACAAATGGAGAATATCTTGTTACATTAAACACCAAAAAAGAACAAAAAATTGCAAGAAACTACAATTTTGAATATAGATACAGATCAACTACAGAAAGCAATGATAATATTACTGATGCAATTACAATAAGCAAAAAAGGAAGCACTCAAACATCTCAACTTACATGCATACGAAAGAAAAATGAAGATGGTACATTAAGTATTGATGATTGCTTTGATGAAAATGATAAAATGGAATCAATATCCACAGGTCAAATATATGCACTTCCAGAAAACGAAAATTTATGCAATCTAATAAACGGCTACAGTGAATGTAAAGCAGCTGAAGATGGCGAAAATATAAAATATTTTTACCAAGATAAAAACGGTGTTAATTATTTCTTAACAGAAAACGACCTATTTGGCACAGAAAATGCCGAAGGCACAAAAACAGGCGGTCTGTTAAATAATGACGAAACAACTCAAGACGATAACAATTTATCATTCTTGTCAATGTATACATATAAAAAAGATACTTCAATCCAAGTAAAAGCAATTCTTGAAGAAGCTTCAAACGGCAGATTGACATCTATTATGATAGCAGACGAAGAAGGCTACCCTGAAGATTTAAGAAATATGACTTTTGCACTTAGCGCAACAACTGTAACCGATGAAGAAGGCTACAACCAAGCATACAATGATTACGAATACGAAAAAGGTTTATACGAAAAAGCTGTTTCTGATATAAACGCTAAAACAGAAACTATACAAGCAAAAGACCAATCTTTAGAATTAAAAATTCAACAATTGGATTCAGAACATAATGCTATCCAAACCGAAATGGATTCAGTTACAAAAGTAATTGAAGATAATATCGAAAAAACATTCAATATCTTTGGTTAATCTGAAGATATCCCTGCACATAAATCAATACAACCATAATTGTTATTTTTATATAAAGGGTTTTTCCCAAAAACCCTTTTTTATTGATTTTTTTTATAAAATCATTAAAAAATCAATAAAATATATTATAGAAATTACACACACTATCTAATAAACTATTTACTGAGGTATATTATGTCTTACAAAAATGACCATGAGCTGACAATTGCAAATAAATACGGAGCCGCAAGCTCTGCCGCTAAGGCTGAATTATATGAAACCTATGATAGATTAAGGGATTTAACCGTTTCTGGTTCTACAGGTACAGGTAGTGGTTTTGGTACAGCAGGCGGATTTTTATGGCAACTAGCTAATTTATTTTCACCATCAAGCTTTATGCCGACATTAGGCGGAAGCTCTATGATGAATATACCAGGAACCTCTTATTGGTCACCAAATTACGCTTCTAAATCATATTATGACTCAGGAACAAACTCATTTGGTGTATCCGGCTTATCAAGCTATACAGGTTTTCCATCAGGTGCTGCAAGCATTTCATTAGGTTTTGGAACAGATGGAGCTCCAACAGGCGGTGCTGCAGGCATGGCAACAGGTTATGCCGTTTCAGCAGCAGGAATTGCAGCACTAAATACAGCTTCATACGCTGCAGGAAGCAGTGCAGGTATGGGCTTTGGACAAAATTTACTTTTACCTATTGCAGGTTTAATTTCCGGTTGGGGTGGTATATTACAATCTATCGCTCCTTATGCAGGTTCTTTTGGACTTGGCGCAGTTGTAGCAGGTAACTTAATGCAAGGCACAGGCTCTGCTGCATTATCTGCTTATCAAAATATTACAGGTAATATCACAAATAATGCCGATGTAATCTTGGAAGACAAAGTAAGAAATATTGAAACTATCTGTAAAATGCTTGATACACAAGCAGATATTGTTCGACAAACTCTAAAATCTAATATGGAATCTGACGCTAAGCTCATAGATGATCTATAATATATACACACACTAAAAAAGCTCCTATAAAGGAGCTTTTAATCAAAGATTAACTAATAATCCTACATACAAGCAGTTGCAGGCATTTATCTCTACAAACAGCATGTATGGTAATATATTAATACCCTATTTCAAAATTATCTAACACTATTTTTGAAATTCTTTTAAATCTTTAACTCTTAGTGCTAAATATGGATTTTCCTTACCTGCATCAACTAAGAACATAACAAAAGTTTTATCAAAATCAAAGTGTCTTGCTTCAATCATATTATCAGGCTCAAGCGCACACATTTTTGTCATAATCATTGCTTCTGATTTAACCTTGCCACCTTTATTATTTAATTCTAATTGAAGAGTTTCAATTGCATCAGAAAAATATAAATCAGTACCTTCTATTTGTTTATTGCATAATTCTGTATATTTTCTTTGAGTGTTAACTGATAGATTGGGCACTTTTAAAGTATCTTTTTTGGAAAATGCTACATCGCCTTTGTAATTTTTAGTATTTTTCATCATTTTTTCATACAATGACTTAAAATTATTGTTTTTATTTGTTCTATATAAATAAACAATATCATTATTTTTTGTATTCAGTTGAACTGCAAAATCATTTTTATTGTTATAGAATAAAACTTTTACATTTTGATCCAATTGTTCGTCTGACGACTCTTTAATTCCAAAAAATTCATATTGTTCTTTTGAATTATTAAATGATAATTTATCCAATTTATCAAATTCATTTAAAAATTCAAATTGTTTTTTTAACATTGCATAAGCATAATATTTGCCTTTGCCCTTTGACCAATCCATTGAATCTAGAATATCTGATTTTTCGGCAAATTTTTCAAAAATACCTTTTTCGATTGTTTCTTTTGCTTCAGGCGATGTTTCACCATAACTTGTATAATATGATGATTCATTTAACATTGATGAATTAAATTCTTCACTATTTAAACCAATTAAATCTTTTGTCGGTTTTTCGCCTAAAAATTTAATGTCATGTTTAATGATATTATTTTTCATATCATTAAAAACAAGCTGAAAAGTACCTACCCAAGCTTTATTTTGAGTATTTGATTTTGTTGAAAATAAAGTTAAAATGTCCAAATTTGTATTTGCAAAAGCAAAAAACGATGACATCATAACTCCAACTAATAAAGTTAATAATATTTTTTTCATAGCCAACTCCTTTTTAGTTGTATTTTACCACATAATTTTTTTTCATGCTAAAATCAAGCTATGAATGAATTATTAATGCCTGCAGGTAGTATCGAAAAAATGAAATACGCATTTGCTTATGGGGCAGATGCAGTTTATTTAGGACTTGTTGATTTTTCACTTAGAGCATTAAGAAAAGGTGAATTAATTGATGAAAATAATCTTAAAGATGCCGTCAACATTGCAAATTCGCTAAATAAAAAAGTTTATTGCACGCTAAATATTTTTGCTTACGATAAAGATATTGAAAAACTTTATCAAACTATTGATATAATAAAAGAAGCAAAGCCCCATGCGCTTATTATAAGCGATTTTGGGATTTTTAGAGTTATCAAAAAAGAAATCCCCGATATTGATATACATATTTCCACACAAACAAATATCCTAAATTCTCAAACAGTAAAATTCTGGCAAGATTTAGGCGCAACAAGAGCAATCTTAGCAAGAGAATTATCTTATGAACAGATAGAAAAAATAAGAAAAAATTGTCCCGATATTGAGCTTGAAATGTTTGTCCATGGCGCTCAATGTATGGGTTATTCCGGTCGTTGCCTTTTATCTGATTATATGACAGATGGTAAACGCCAAGCAAATCAAGGCAACTGTGCGCAGGCTTGCCGTTGGAGTTATAAATTACTTGAAGAAACTCGCCCAGGCGAATATTTTGAAATAATACAAGATGATAAAGGTTCTCATATAATGTCTACCAAGGATTTATGCCTTGTTCATCATATTAAAAAACTATGCGATTTAGGAATTGATTCTTTTAAAATTGAAGGAAGAACAAAAAGCCTATATTATGTTTCAGCAGTAGCTAAAACATATCGTCAAGTTATAGATAATAAAATTGATACAAATTTAGCCTTTGAAGAATTAAAAAAAGTAGGCAACAGAGGATATACGGAAGGATTTTTCTTAGGAAATAATAACTCTCAAAGCTATTCTTATGATATTTCAAAAGGTCTTGCAGGAGCAGATTTTTTAGGCATTTGCCAAAAACAAATTGATAGTAATACCTTTGAATTTTTAATTAAAAATAAAATTTTATTAAATGATGAAATTGAAATTATAACACCAAATTATGCTACATTGGCTCGTGTAGTTAAAATAAATCACTCAAAAAAAGGCGAAGTAGATTGTGCTAATACCAATGATGAAATTAATCTGACTTTTGATTTTGATGATAAAAATTGGATAAAAGAAGCAGATTACGCACTAATTAGAACAAAAGGAATGAAGGAATTTAAATAATGTTTCTTGAACCTAATTATAATATTGAATCAATTTATGATATAAATATTGAAGAGCTTAAAAACATAGGAATAAAAGCTTTATTTTTCGATCTTGATTCAACTTTAATGAAATCCAAAAGCGCAAAATTTGCCTTTAAAACAGTGCAATTTTTAAACGATTTAAAATCAAATTTTAAACTTGCAATAATAACAAACAATAAAAATATTGACTACATCAACAAAGCAAAATCTCAAATTGATATTCCAATTTATTCAAACGCAAAAAAGCCTAATCCAAAAGTGCTTTTATTGGCTTGCGAAGAATTAAATATAGAACCTAAAAACGCTGCAATGATAGGAGATAGACCCCTAAGCGATATATTAGGCGGGATAAACGCCAATATGACAACTATTTTAGTTGATTCAATTTCAAAAGATGAAGAAAGCCCCATTGTACGTTTTGCAAGATTTTTAGAAAGACTTACAATTAAGCGCTAATCAACATTAATCGGCTCGACATTTATCAATTTAATAGCTTCTTTTGCATTTTGCTTAAGATTTTCGCTAATATCATCCAAAATCAAAAGTTGTCTTAATACATCAATTGTTCTTTTAAATGTCCTTACAACATCACCTTGAGATGTTTGTGTATCTTCAAACATATTTTCCCAAGTATTTATCGGATTATTTTCGGGATTTAAATTTGCCCCTATCCAATATTCAATAAAATAACAGTAAAACGGATTAATATACATTGGATTTTCAATGTTATTATCACGCTCAAGCAAAAATATTTTTCTTCTTATATCTTTTATTTGATTTAGGGTTTTTCGAACATTCTTTGAACATGGCTTTGCTATTTCATCGTCGCTTTTTCTTGCTTCTTCAGATACTAAAGCGCAAATTACAGACGCCAATTCAACAACATTTAAATTATCCAATAAGCCCGATAAAATAATTTCAGATAAATATAGCTCATTTTCGCATCTTAGCGCCATAATAATTTTGCCTCTTTGAGTAGGATAATCGTCAGACAAATTGCCTGTTTTTTCAAGAATATATTTATGAGCTAAGAATTTTTGCCAATAAACATCTTTTTGAAATTCTATCTCTTTATCAAGTTTTTTAATTTCTTTTTCATATCTTTGAGTTAATTCAATGCATTTTTTATGCTTTTTATAGATTTTACAAGTATTACAGCCAAAATTTTCAATTCTTTTTTGTAATTCTTTTGATTTTTGATAAAACTCAATAACTTCCGGAGCCGTCATCGGATCTTTATATTTTCCCTTTGCTTGACGTTTTAGAGTTTTATAGAGCGTTCTTGTTTGAACAAATTGATTTTTCAATTTATTATAAGTTTCAAAATCTTCATCAGATAAATTCCATCTGCAAGTAAAATCGTGAATATTTTTAATATCTTCAAACCTTGCTTCTTTTTTCTTTAATAAAGGGGTTAATCTATCAGTTGAAGAAAAATAGCCAAATGTCTTAAATATAAGTTCTCTAGCTTCTTCAAGAGAAAATCTTTGAAGCAAATTTAAAACCATTGAATATCTCGGAGAAAACTTGGATTCTAATGGATTAGCGTCTGATTTAACTAATGTTGCTACTTCATCTGGAGTCTGAAAAGGTGTTCCAATAATTACAACATAGCCAATTTCATCCATACCACGCCTGCCGGCTCTTCCTGACATTTGCAAAAATTCATTTGCAGACAACATTCTATGACCGTCATCTGTTTTTTTTGATATTGAGCTTATTATGGTTGTTCTAGCCGGCATATTAATTCCAGCTGCTAAGGTTTCAGTTGCAAAAACAACTTTTATTAAACCCATCTGGAATAATTTTTCTACTAATGCTTTCCAAGCAGGCAATAAACCCGCATGATGAGAAGCAATACCCGCTTTTATTAAATCAATTTGAGGATTATTTTCTAAATATGGATTTTCTTTGATATATTCATCAACTATTTCATTAATTTTTATAATTTCATCTTTATTTAAAAGCTCTAATTTCAAACATTTTCTAGCGTTTTCGTCGCATTTTTTTCTTGAAAAAGTAAAATATATGCAAGGCAACATATTTTTTTCATTTAATACTTGAATAACGCTTGTGGTAGGGTTTTTAACTTTTTCTTTTTTATTAAAATATTTATATTTACTCTCGGGGCGAATTTTACTGTTTAATTTACCGTCTGGAGTTAACAGGGGCAATATTGTATTTGGTTTTGAGCTGTCATAATAAAAAAATCTCAAAGGAACAGGGCGAAAATCAGTATAAACAAGCTCTGTTTTTGAATGAACTGTATTTATCCAATCTGTTAGTTGTTGAGAATTTTTTACTGTTGCGCTAAGAGCTATTATTTGAATATTAGTTGGGCAATAAATTATGCTTTCTTCCCAAACTGTGCCTCTTGATTCATCGTTCATATAATGCACTTCATCTAAAACAACATATTTAACGTTTTTAAGATTGTCTGCCAAAGTACCAAACGTTGTACCATAGAGCATATTTCTAAATACTTCAGTTGTCATTACCACAACTTGAGCATCTCGATTAATAGTAGTATCGCCCGTTAAAAGCCCAACATTATCAGCCCCGTATGACTTTGAAAAATCATTATATTTTTGATTAGATAAAGCCTTCAGGGGGGTTGTATAAAATATTCTTTCTCCACGCTCGAGCGCTAAATGTATTGCACTTTGAGCAATACAAGTTTTACCGGCACCTGTTGGTGCGCAAACTACAACACTTTTCCCATTTTGAATGTGCTCAATTGCTTCTTTTTGAAAATCGTCAAGTTCAAAATTAAATCCGTACATCTGTTAATTTAATTCCACAAAACAAACTATTTAACGCCTGTTGAACCAAATCCGCCTGAAGCTCTTTTTGTATCAGATAAATCATCAGCAACAGCAATTGATGGCTTTAAAACTTCCATTATTGCCATTTGAGCAATTCTATCTCCTCTTGAAATTTTAAAATCTACTTTAGAATGGTTAATTAAACCGACACAAATTTCACCTCTATAATCTTCATCAATTGTTCCGATACCATTAACCACAGCAATTCCCGATTTTATTGCTAAACCGGAGCGAGAACGTACTTGAGCTTCTGTATTATGAGGCAATTCAATTGCAATTCCTGTCGGTATCATTCTAATTTCACCAGATGGAATAACAACATCATCGTCAATTGCAGCAACCAAATCCATAGCAGAAGCGCCTGATGTTTTATATTCGGGCATTGAAACAAAATTTTCCAATTTTTTAATTTTTAAAACAAGATTTTCCATTGTTGTTATTCCTTATTTAAATAATATAGCTCTTTTAATCCAAACAGTGTCAAATTTTTATCAATATAATTAATAGTATTATCTAAATCATTAAATAAAACATCTGAATATCCGCCTGTTGCAATAACTGTAGCTTTTTTTCCAAGCTCTTTTTCACATTTTCTTATCATACCTTCAATCATTGCACCATGACCTAATACAATACCTGATAACATTGCAGAAATTGTATCATTTCCTATTGCTTCATTTGGTGCTTCAATTTTTAATTTTGGTAATTTAGAAGTAAATTGAGATAAAGATTTAGCTTGGATTTTAAGCCCGGGGGCAATAATACCGCCTATAAAATTAGCATTTTCATCAACAATATCAAATGT
>CALUZF010000040.1 GCA_944325165.1 Candidatus Gastranaerophilales bacterium | reverse complement strand
TAAATAATAAATTAAAAGGACTGATATTATTATCAGTCCTTTTTTAGTGTTTTTATAATGTCTGAAATATTTTTATTAAGTTTTTCTATATCGTCGTTATTTTCAATAATAAAATCTGCAAAATTGGCTTCATCTTGAAGATTAAGGCGTTTTTTTGCTTCATCTTTATTTAAATTATTTCTCTTCATTAATCTTTGAAGGCGAATTTCATCATTTGCATTTATAAATATTGTTTTATCAAATAACTTATAAAAACCGCTTTTAAAAAGCAGCGCACCTGAAATAAAAATCATTTCTTCGTTTTTATTTTCATCAAATATGTTTAAAATAATTTCTTTTAATTTAGGATATATTATATTTTCAAGATTTTTTTTCTTATTTTCATCATTAAAGACGATAGAGGCAATTTCTTTTCTATCAAGCGTATTAAATTTTTTTGAAATTTCTTTTTTTATTTTTTCATTTTCAAAAAGACTATGAACGAGAATATCAAGGTCATAGACTTTGTAGTTTAATTTTTGAAGTATACTTTCAACTTCACTTTTTCCTGATGCAATTTTACCCGATATTCCTACTTTTAACATAACTTTATTTTAACTTAAAATTGATGTATAATTCAATTATTAGTTTGATAGGAGTTAAATTATGTCAAGCAATCCGATGATAAAACAAGATATAGCGGAAAATGTTATCCTAGAAGGAAAACCGATGAGCATATCGGGTGCAATCAATAAAACTGCAATATTATTAGGTATTGTTGTATTGGTTGCTTATTATGCTTGGACACTTTGTGCAGGCGGTTTTTCAGATAAAGCAAATATATTTTTAATAGGTGGCTCTATTATAGGACTTATATTAGCTATTGTTACATCTTTTAATCCTAAAGCATCACCTCTAACAGCACCGGCTTATGCGGTTTGCGAAGGTTTTGTGGTTGGTGTTGTAAGTTATGCTTATGGTGCAATGTTCGAAGGAATTGTATTTAATGCTCTTGGAATAACAATTTTAGCTTTATTTACAATGTTATTTTTATATAAAACAAAGGCATTACAAGCAACTCCTGCATTTAGAAAAACAATAATTGTTGCTACTTTTGCGATTATGATATTTTATTTAGCAGGTTTTATAGGTGCTCTTTTGGGTCATCCTATGACTGTATTTAATGGCGGTGTAACAGGTATTGTGATAAGCGTTGTAATATGTGCTATTGCAGCATTTAATTTTATTTTGGATTTTGATTTTATCGAACAAGGTGAAAGAAATAATTTGCCCGATTATTTTGAATGGTATGGCGGTTTTGCTCTTTTAGTTACTCTTGTTTGGTTATATCTTGAAATTTTAAGATTATTAGCTCAATTAAGTAAAAGAAATTAGTTTTTTAGGGTGTGTATTCCTCCTTATTTAAATATAAAGAAGTATGAAATATAGAAAAATAGCCGTCAAAGAGAAACCAAATAATATAATTCAAAGTACAAAAGACTCGTTATTAAACGAGCTTTTGGCTTTAAGAAATTTAAATTCTGAAGGAGAAATTGAAAAATTTTTAAATCCTAAAAGGGCTGATTTTATATCGCCTTATGCATTTTCAGATATGAAAAAGGCAAAAGAGCGTATTTTTGAGGCGATTGAAAAAAAACAAACAATTTTAATTTGGGGTGATTTTGATTGTGATGGCGTTACATCGAGCGCTGTTTTATATAAAGCGCTTATTGCGCTTGGTGCTAATGTTATTTCTTTTATTCCTGATAGATTGCTCCACGGGCATGGTCTAAATTCAAAAGAATTAATTAAATTTGTTTCAAAAGAAAAAGTAAAGCTTGTAATTACTGTTGATTGTGCTATTTCAAATGTCGCCGAAGTTAACCTTTTAAAAGGTTTAAGAGTAGATACGATTATTACTGACCATCATTCAACTGATAGCGAGTTGCCTTGTGCTTATGCTATTATTAATCCTCAAGTAAATAGTGCTATTGATGATAGTTATTCTATGGATGATATTACTTCAATGACTTATAATTCAGGTTCAATTGTAGCTTATAAGCTTGCTATGGCGTTATTAGATGAGGTTGATAATAATGATTTAAAAGATGAATTATTGCTTATAGCTTCGCTAGGCGCTATTGCAGATGTTGTTCCTTTGATTGGCGAAAATCGCTCTATGGTTTCTTGTGCGCTTGAATTATTAAATACTAAAAAAGAGAAATTAAACCCTGCGATATATGAACTTTTATCCAATAATATCAAAGAAAGGGATATAACAAGCACTGATATTGCTTTTATATTTGCGCCAAGAATTAATGCAGTTGGAAGATTGGCTAATGCAAAATTGTCGTTTGAATTTTTAACTGCGGATGAACCTATTAAATATCAAATGATAATTGAGCAGTTGGATAACTATAATAAAATAAGACAGGCAAAATGTGCTGAAGTTTATGAAGAAGTTATTGATTATATAAATAAAAATAAACAAGAAAAAAATAACTCGGCAATCATTCTTTTAAATCCTAATTGGCATATTGGAATTATCGGTATTGTTGCTTCTAAAATTGTTGAAGAATTTGATAAACCTTGTTTTTTGATGACAGTAGATGAGAATAATAATGCTCGCTGTTCGATAAGAAGCAATGACACAATTAATGTTTATAATGTTTTAAAAGAAAACGAAAATTTATTTTTGGGTTTTGGTGGACATAAGCTTGCGGGCGGTTGTTCATTTAATTTAGATGAAATAAGTTTTGATAAGGTTAAAGAAAGTCTTTTAAATACGGTTAAAATAATGTCAGACGGACAAAGGGCTCAAAATGTCTTATATGCTGATATAGAGCTTTGTGCTGATGATATTGAATTGAATATATTAGATACTTTAAATAAATTAGAGCCTTTTGGGCAAAATAACGAACCTCCAATATGCGCTATGTTTGATGTTAATTTAGATGAATTTAAGCTAATTGGAAAAGAGCAAAATCATCTAAGAATGGTTTTTTCGTCAAACGGAAAGAAATTTCAATGTGTAAAATGGGAGGAAAATGACCTTAAAATACCGCTTAATGCTAAATGCGATATTGCATTTTATCCAAGAATAAATGATTTCAATGGTGTTCAAAGTATCCAACTAGAAATTGTTGATGTATATTCAGCTGAAATTTCAAAACAATATAAAAATGAATTTAAAATATATGACCATAGAAAAAAGACAGGAATTTTAGAGCAAATTGCTCAATATTTAAAAAATGATAATCTAGATATTGGTGTTTGGGCTAAAACGCTTATTACTAAGGAAATTTTATCAAAATATCAACAAATTAAAGATAATTTTATTGATGAAAAAATCCCTCATGCGGGGCTTATGTTTTTTGATTATCCTTCAAATAGAGAGGAATTTGAGGATATAATAAATTCTATTCAACCAAAGAAAATTCATTTCATGAATTATAGAATTGATGAAAATCTTGAAAATTATATTAAGCAAATTAATGGAATGATTAAATATTGTTCAAATAAAATGAGTGGAAATATTGATTTATCAAGGTTTTCTTATGCTTTAGGAGTGAGCGAAAATTTTATTCAAATTACACTTGAGATATTGGAAAATATCGGTTCTATAACGATTTTGGACATAGATAAGATAAGTTATATTAAATCTTTTAATTATGATGATTTTAAAAATGATTCGATGTTTGAAATATTAAAGGAAGAATTTGAAAATATTGTGAATTATAAAAAAACACTTTTAAATTGTGATTTGAAAGATATTGAAAATATTATTGAAGATATAGTTTGTGTTTAATGTTAAAAAATGTAATAATTCGCTCAAGAGTTAATTATATGTTATAAATATAATATATAGGGGAGTAATATGGCTCAAAATTCAATAAGTGATAATTTGGTGGATTTAAAAAACATTGCAAAAGTTGCAAATGTTGAAGTAAATTTGTGCGCTGAATTAGGAAAAGCAAAACTTGAATTAAAAGATATTATAGAGTATGACACAGGTTCTATAATAATGCTTGATAAAACTTGTAATGAGCCTGTTGATATATTTGTGAACGATATTTTAATTGCTAGAGGAAAAATTGTTGCAATTGAAGATACTTATGGCGTTAAAATAGTTGAAATAGTAGAGAATAAAGATTTAGAAAACAAATAAAATGAGCAAATTTGACAGATATGAAAAAAATATGGCGTTTGGAGGAATAACCCAAGAACAACAAGAAAAATTGATGAACGCAAAAGTTCTTGTTATGGGTGTAGGCGGGTTAGGTTCCGGCGTTGTTATGAATTTAGCAGCACTTGGCGTCAGTCAAATTAAGGTTGTAGATAGTAATGTTGTTGAAGAAAGCGATTTTAATCGCCAATTAATACATAAATATAAAAACATCGGACGAGCAAAGGTAATTTCTGCAAAAGAATGGGTTTGCGAGTATAATCCGGAAATTAAAGTTGAAATTGATAAAATTAAAATCAATGATTTAAATTATTTTACAACAGTAGACGGATATGACATTATAGTTGATTGTTTTGATAATTTTGAAGCAAAATACATGCTAAATGAAATTATTTTAAGACATAAAAAAATTCTTATCCACGGGCATGCTAAAGGATTTTACGGGCAAGTTACGACAATTGTTCCAAATAAAACAGGTTGTTTAGCTTGTGTTATGCAAAAACCGAAAAATTTTGAAGATGAACAACATTCTTCACTTTCTCCTGTTGTTAATGTAATTTCTTCTCTTCAAGTGCAGGAAGTTTTAAAAGTTATTACAGGCGCAGGCGAACCTTTGCTAAATAAGCTATTGACTTTTGACGGCCATAAAAGCGAATTTAAAACTTTAGCATTTTCAAAAAATCTTGCTTGCGAGTGTTGTGCTGAAGCAGAAGCTGAAGCTACGTATTAAAATATTCTTCTATAATTTTTTCTATGTAATCACAAGCTTTTCCATCGCCATAGGGATTTATTGCTTTTGACATATTTTCGTATACATTTTGATTATCCAAAAGTTCTTGGGTTGTTTTAACTATTTTTTCTTTATTTACTCCGACTAATTTAACACCGCCATATTGAATAGCTTCGGGGCGTTCAGTTTCATCTCTTAAAACTAATACAGGAACACCTAAAGCAGGAGCTTCTTCTTGTACACCGCCCGAGTCTGTTAAAATTATATGAGATTTTTTCATTAAACTGCAAAATGGTGCATAATCTAATGGTTCAATTAATTTAACCCTATCGATATTTTCAAGAATTGGTTTTGCTGTATTTCTGACATTTGGATTTAAATGCATAGGATAAACAACTTGTATGTCTTTATTTTTTTCTACAAGTTCTTTAACTGCATAGCAAATATTTTTTAGAGGTTCTCCAAAGTTTTCACGCCTATGGGAAGTAAGAAGAATAGTTTTTAAATTCGGGTCTAATCCTATAAAATCGAGATTGGCTTTTTTATTTTCAACAACATATAAGAGCGCATCAATTACAGTGTTGCCTGTTTTATATATTCCTTTTGTGATACCTGATTTTTTAATATTTTCACAAGCTCTATCAGTAGGGCAAAACATTAAATCAGATACCGCATCAACAATAACCCTATTTAATTCTTCTGGGAATGGATAATCTTTATCAAAAGTTCTTAAACCTGCTTCAACATGACCTATTTTAATCCTTCCATAAAATGCGCTTAGTGCACTTAATCCAGCTGTTGTTGTATCGCCATGGACTAATACTAAATCGGGTTTTGCTTCTTCGAAAACTTTTTTTGTTTCAAGCAAGATGTTTGAAGATAAATCCCAAAGATTTTGATTTGGTTTCATTAGATTTAAATCATAATCGGGTGTTATATCAAAAAGCTCTAAAACGCTATCCAACATTTGTCTATGTTGTGCAGTAACTATTGTAAGCACTTCAAATTTGGAGTTTTCTTTTAATTTTTTTACCAAAGGACACATTTTAATTGCTTCGGGGCGAGTTCCAAAAACTAAAGCAATTTTTATCTTCTTATCCATATAAATTAATTTCTCCTTGATATCATCATTCCTGCTCCCAAATCCAGAATTTGAGATTGATAATCTTTTCTTTCAAAAAGAGTGTTAACATAATCTTGCACTTTTTCATAATGAGATAAAATGTTATCAGCAAGAATTATACCGTTTTTTGTAAGCATTTTATCTATTAAATTAAAGTAGCTTATATATTCTTTTTTGTTTGCGTCAATAAAAACAAAATCAAATTTTTCTCTTTTTCCCTTATTTATTTCATCTAAAATATCTTCTAAAACAACTACAGCTGAGCCTATTTTAGGTTCAACTTGAATATCGGGAGCGCAAATTTCAAAGTTTTTTCTAGCACATGATTGTCTTTTTTCCCAAAATTCAATTGTGGTTAACTTTCCTTTTGTTTCTTTTAGGGCTTTTAAAATCCATATTCCGCTATAGCCATTTGATGTTCCTATTTCTAAAACGTTTTTTGAATTATTGATTTTAATTAAAGTATTTAGAAAATTAGCACTCTGTCTATCTAAATTCCAAAATTCATACTTTGTTTTTTCAAGCTCTTTTAAGATACTTTCGGTTGTATCATCAAAATATAATTCGTTAACTTTTTTAATTTCGGTCAATTCTTCAATCATCTTACAGCCTTTGAGACTTATCCATAATGATAATATTTGCTACATCAATATATGTTTCTTGTTTTTGAGCTAATTTCATAGTATCAAGGTTATAAACAAGGTAAGCTTTTGAATTAATACCTGTGATTAAAACATTGTTTTCACCAGGGATTAAGGTCATATTTGAATAAAAACCTTCTTGACTTAGATGTTCTCTTGATATTATTTTGTTTTCTGCTATATCATAAACATCCATATATCCTTCTTTAGCGCAAAGAATAAATATTCTTCCTTGGAATAATAAAGCATCTGTCGGTTTTTTATCAAGTTCTATTGTATTTATTAATTTTGATTGTTCTTTGTTGTATACATATAATTCATTTTCTATTCTTGATGTTGCGTAGATATTTTCGCTATCTATAAGGACTTTTGAGATATTATTTGCGTCTCCCATAGCTTTAACTGTATATGTATCATCTTTTTGGGTAACGTTGAATACTTTTGATAAAAATTCATCATAAAAAGCAATGGTGTTATCTTCTTCGCAATATGCTAATTTAGCAGGTTTTTGATCTAATTTTATAACTCTGTCTAATTTCATTGAGCTAAGATTGATAAGATAAATAGCATTTGCATTTTGCGAAGCAACATAAGCTATGTTATCTTTTTTGTTTAGGACAACATCTGTTGCGCTAGCCGATAGCTCAATTGATTCTATAACTCTTTCATCTTTTAGGTCGATTATTTCAACTTTTTTACCACTCCAATATAAAACAAGGGCAACTTTGGAAGTTTCTGATGTAACTATTTTTAATGGCATTGATGATAACTTCAGTTCATACATCGGTGTTTTTGAAGAATTATCATAAACGGCTAAAAATTTTGAATTTCTTGGGTTGATAAATGTTTTTTTGTTTTTAAAATGAACAGTTGGGACAAATTCATTACTTTTGATGGTTGATGTGTATGAATTTGTCGGTTTTTCATTTTTCAGTGCAAGAGAGCTTTCGTCTTTTGTTGGAATTAATAAATCTCCAAGGGTTAATTTAAGGCTCTCAGGCATTTTAAGACCCATCGGAGTTAACATATCCTGTGGCATTAAACCAAGACGTACTTTTATAGGCAAATCATCTTTCTTAGTTAAAGTATAGTTGCCTTTTTCATCTTTAAATACTTTTAATAAGGAATATCCGTTATTTAAAAGCACAACTTCTGGTAAATCTTTTAAGGTTTTGTTTTGAGGGTATACATATTCGATTTTTAAATCATCAACCGTGGTTGTATTAGGCGGATAAAGCGGAATGTACATTAAACTATCGCTTATTATTAATACGCTATCAAATCTTTGTTGTGCTTGCGGAAGTTGTTTTTTAATGTATTTCCATACATCATCGGGCAATTTTGAAGCATGTGCGGTTTGTGCAAAAATTAACAAAGCGCCAAATAATAATGATAATATATTTTTTTTGATGTTCATTTCTACCCCTCTTATCTGTGCAGAGCTTGTTTCATTTTAGTTATTATATTGTCTTTTTCTTGTTGTTTCGACAATATAAAAAGCTCTCTATACAATTTTTCTTCTTGCTGACTTAATTTTTTTGGAATAGCTATATTGATTGTAATATAATGGTTTCCTCTTTGTGTATCGCTTCCTAAATAAGGAACACCTTGTCCTTTAAGAGTTATTCTATCTCCGTTTTGAATTCCCGCAGGAATTGTGGCGATTGTTTCACCATGGATTGTTTTAACTTTAATTTCATCTCCTATAACCGCTTGAGGAGTGGAGATTTCAAGCTCTGTATATATATCAAAGCCTTGGCGAACAAATTCTTTGGATGGTTTAGTGTGGATTACAACATATAAATCACCGCATTTTCCGCCATTTCTTCCGCAGTTACCTTCGTTTGCAACTCTCATTTTTGAGCCGTGTTCAATTCCATGCGGTATTTTTATTGTAATTTTTTTCTCTTTTTCAATTGCTCCTAAGCCTTGGCAAGCTTTACACAAAGCTTTTGGGTTTTTGCCTGTACCATGGCAATTAGGGCAAGTGGTAACTGAAGTAAATGAACCTAAAATTGTTCTTGTTGATTGCTGAACTCTGCCGCTTCCATGGCATGTCGGACAAACTGTATCTTTTGCATCTTTTTGTAAACCTGTTGAATTACATTCTTCGCAAGGTTCAAGATGTCTGATTTTTATTTCTCTTTCTAAACCAAAACAAGCTTCAAGAAAATCTATTTCTATATCTAATCTTAAATCTTCGCCTCTTTGAGGAGCATTTGGGTTTCTTTCATATCCTGACGAAAAACCTCCGCCAAAACCGCCAAAAAATGATGAAAAGATATCAGATAAATCAATATCACCCATATTGAAAGCATTAGGATTAAAACCTGCGTTTTGTAGCCCTTCTTCGCCATATCTATCATAAATTTCACGTTTATTATCATCGGATAGGGTTTCGTAAGCTTTTCCTATTTCTTTGAATTTTTCTGCTGCATCAGGAGCTTTATTTACATCCGGATGATATTGTCTGGCTTTTTGTCTGAATGCTTTTTTTATTTCATCTTTGGTTGCGTTCTTATCTACGCCCAATATTTCATAATAATCCATTATCTTATTCATCTTCCTTTTTCTTTGCAACTCCGACTAAAGCAGGTCTGATGATTTTATCGCCCATTTTATAACCTTTTTGGGCAACAAAAGCGATTTTGTCTGCTTCAACTTCATCTGTCGGAACTTGTGTTATTGCTTCGTGTTCATTTGGGTTAAATTCTTTTCCAAGAGCCTCTATTTCTTCCATTCCGCATTTTTTTAATGTGTCTAAAAGTTGCTTATATGCGATATTATAACTATCTTTTACCATTTGACATTCTTCAATATCTTTTAGTTGTTCTTGGGCTCTGTCGAATGTGTCTAATACGCTTGTCAGTTTTCTTAAAACTTCAATTGTAGCAAATTTTGATAAGTCGTCTTTTTCTTGAATTGTTCTTTTTCTGAAATTATCAAAATCAGCAGCAAGTCTTAAATATTTATTGTTTAAATCTTCATATTTTGCTTTAAAATCTTCTTCTTGTTGTTCTTCTTCTTTTTTTTCTTGTGTTTCTTCTTGAGAATCTTCAGTTTCTTTATTTTCTTCGGTTTCTTTTACTTCTTCTTCTTGAAACGGATTTTTATTGTCTTCCATAAATTTCCCCTTTAGATTTTGTCTAATAATATTATAAAATATGAATTAATTATGTCGAGTGCCTAAAGGTTTAAAAATGGAATAATAAAAGCGCTAATTTGCCTTTTTATTTGTTATATGCGTCATATCCGTACCAAGAACATTTACCGCCTTTACAAAATTCTTCTTCAAGTTCTTTCATAATTTCTTTATGAGTCATTTCAAAAGTTACGGGAGTTATTGAAACGCGGTTTGCTCGAAGGGCTGCAATGTCTGAGCCGTCTTCTTCATGATGAGATGTTAGCTCTCCTGCCATCCAATAATAAGCTTTTCCTCTGGGGTCTATTCTTTTGTCGTATTCATCAGTAAACATTTTTGTACCAAGGTGTGTTATTTCAACTCCGGCTACATCTTCTTCTTCGAGGGCAGGAGTATTTATATTTAAAATACATTTTTTTGGAAATTTAATTTTTGCAATTTTAGGTAAAAATCTGCATATAAATTTTGCGCTGGCATTAAAGTACACGGGATCGGGTGTCATTGAAGCTAAAGAAACAGCAATAGCCGGATAATGTAGCATTGCTGCTTCAAGAGCACAACTTACTGTTCCTGAATATAAAATATCTACACCTAAATTAGGCCCGTGGTTAATTCCTGAAATTACAATGTCGGGTAGCTCATTTTTTTCTAATAGAGCGCAAATTGCTATTTTTACACAGTCCCCCGGTGTGCCGTTTGTAATCCAAGAGCGTTTAACTCCGTATTGAGGTTCTAATTCTTCTACTCTTATAGGAGAATGAAGGGTTAAAGAGTGTCCTGCGGCACTTCTTTCTCTGTCGGGCGCTACTATATATACTTCATGTTCTTTTGATAAATTTTGAGCTAAAGCTTTTATTCCTTCTGCTGTTATACCGTCGTCATTAGAAATTAATATTTTCATATTTCACTCCATTTTAAAATAAAGGCTTATAATCATATAATACCACTTTTTTTGGTGATAAAACTTGGCTCTTGCAAAATAAAATTGATGTTATATTATATTTCATGTCAGAAATATCCCTAAATAACCCAACAAAAACTTTGAAAAAATAAGTTGTTTTTGTTGTGTTTTTGTATTTTAAAGGGAAATCCCTAAAAAAGAAGTTACATTACATTAAGAAAGGTAATAAACGTGGAAGAAAACAAAGAAATCCAAGCTGAAGTTCAAGAACAAGAAACAGTTGAAACAGTTGAAACTGAAACTGCTCCTGTTAATGAAGAAGCTAAAAAACCTGCTAAAAAAAGCAGAAGAAGAAAAATTGAAACAGTTGAACCAACTGAATCAGAATGGAAAGAACAAGTTGTTCAAATTCGTCGTGTAACAAAAGTTGTTAAAGGTGGTAAAAAATTATCTTTCAGAGCTATTGTTATCGTTGGTAATAAAAAAGGACAAGTTGGTATGGGTGTTGCAAAAGCTGCTGAAGTTATTATTGCAATTCAAAAAGCTGTTGCTGACGCTAGAAAAAATCTTGTTAGCGTTCCTTTATTCAAAACAACTATTCCTCACATGATTACGGGTAGATCTGGTGCAGGCTCAGTTATTTTAAGACCTGCTTCAAAAGGTACCGGAGTTATTGCCGGTGGTGCAGTTCGTGCAGTATTAGAACTTGCGGGTGTAGAAAATATTTTAGCTAAATCTTTAGGTTCTAAATCTCCTCTAAACGCTGCTAATGCTACTTTGAATGCCCTAAAATCACTAAGAACATTTAAAGATGTTGCTTTAGTTCGTGGTATCAGCGTAAAAAGTATGTTAGGACAAAAATAATTAAGGAAATTTAAAAATGGCAGATAAAAAAGTAAAAATTAAACAAGTAAAAAGCACAATCGGTGCTAGCGAAGCACAAGTTAAAGTTGTTCGTGCTCTTGGTTTAAAGAAAAAAGACCAAGTTGTTGAACATAAAGCTAGTGCTACAATTTTGGGCATGGTTAATAAAGTGCCTCATATCGTAGAAATCGTAGAAGAATAATTTTAGGAAGGTTAATATAATGTTGAAATTAGAAGATATTAGACCTGCTGAAGGTGCAACTCATACTAAAAAACGTAAAGGTAGAGGTATTGCTTCAGGCCATGGTAAAACATCTTGCCGTGGTAATAATGGTGAAGGACAAAGATC
>CALUZF010000039.1 GCA_944325165.1 Candidatus Gastranaerophilales bacterium | reverse complement strand
ATGGTCAATATGGTAGCATTAGTTAGGTAATTATGGCAATCAAGAAATTTAAAATTACATCATTAATACTGTTAATTTTATTGCTTTTGGGCTTTAATTTCGTTTTAGCGGATGAAAATAGTTTAAAAAACAGCGCTAATTATGATGAAATTTATTCAACTCTTGAAGAGGTTGAATTTGAATATATATTTGGAATTGACCCTCATCAAGCGGATGAATATACAAAATATATGTATTCTCCCTACCCATTATTTAGAAGCGGAGTTGACTTAATTTTTAAATCAAAAAAAATTCCAGCAGGATATTATCTTTTAACTCCACGAGAAAAAAACGGTAAAACTTATGTTTTATTTAAAGAAAATGGCAGAGTAAGCTATATTGTACCAACATATAAAGAAGATGTTGTGTTAGAAACGTTCTATGAAGAAAAATTCCCCCATCCAAAACCCACAGGATTTCAAAAAGTTCATAAGAAAGTTATGGATTTTATAGGTACAAAATGGGGGCATAAAAATCAAAGAACTCCAATACCGCAGGCGTATATCGAATTTAGCGATGCGGGCGCTTATTGGGATATGATATTATATTATGGTAATAAAAAATATTATCTATTGTTTAAAAAGAGTTAAATGAGGAAAAAATGAGAAAAATTATATTAACTGTATTAGCACTGAATTTTTTAATATGTACACCGTCTTTTTCTTTTGAATTGTTTAATAAAACACCAAAAGCACAAGTTAAAACTATGCTACGTGAATATCATAAAGCAGTTAAAAACCAAGATATTGAAAAAGTTAAAACATTCTATGATGAAGAATATAAGAGCATGGATGGCTTTGATTTAGCTCAATCTATGGAAATGCTTGAAAAAACGTATTCTGTTTATAAAGATATAAAATATAAAACAAAAATTAATTCTATAAATACTGATGAAAAATGGGCTTTGGTTCAAATGTCCGATAGAAGTTATGCTAAAATTTATCCTATTGAAGATAAAGACCTAAAAAAAGAAAAAATGGGTAAATTAGAGGGCAAAAGCGTTTATAATGTTTATTTAAAGAAGATAAATGATAAATGGAAAATAGCTTCAGATGAAATTTTGATGGAAGAAACAACTTTAAAATACGGCATTGCAAATAAGATGGAGATGGATTTAATTACTCCATACAGGGTTAAAGCCGGTCAAGATTATGATTTATCTTTGAAAATAGAAAAACCGAAAGACATTATTGCTCTTGCTTCTATTTCAAGAGAAGAAATTGTATATCCGCCATCAGATTATAAAGAAAAATTTAGAAAAATCCCTGAATTTGGCGAGCTTGAGCGTGTAGTTAAAGCAAATAATAAAAATCTTGATGAATATGCAGTTGCCTCAGTGGGTTTAACAAAAATATCCATGAATGAAGAACAAACTAAAGCAAGAATAGAGGTTTTGGGACTTGCATATTTAATGAAGCGCGTAAATTTAGATAGAACAAGAACAAATGGTGAAATTTTGGTAGGAAAATAGATGAAAGATAAAAGAGCCTGTATTTTTTATTTTTTGATGACTATTGTTTTTCTTGATTTTGGAAATCAATTAAGAAAAATTAGTCATATTCCTTATATTCAAAATATAAATAATCCGATTTTTTCGATTTCTCATTTGAATAATTCCGGCTCTGCTTTTAGTATGTTTCAAAATCAAGCGCTTATTCTTGCGATTTTGGGGGTTTTAATAGTTTTATTTGTTGCATTTCAAGTTTTTAGAAATATTACTTTTGATGATAAAACTCAATTATTATCTTTGACATTATTTTCAGCAGGCACTATAGGAAATGCTATTGAGCGATTTAATAATGGTTTTGTTGTTGATTATATAAAATTGAATTTTGTTAATTTTCCGATATTTAACGCTTTTGATATAATGATTTGTGTTGGAATATTTTTGTATTGTTTATATATCCTTCTTGATTTTAAAAAGGTAAAAAATGGATAAAATTGCCGTTTCACAAGAAAATATTAAAAAAAGGCTGGATGTTTTTCTGGTTGATTATTTTGAGAATGAATATCCAAGAGCAAAGCTTTCAGGCGCTATTGATGAAGGGTATTTTTTGGTTAATGGCAAAAAACAAAAGACATCTTATAAATTAAAATTAAATGATGAAATTACTTTTGATGAAGCTGAATTAAAAAACTTTATAAATCCTGATATGACAATAAAACCTTGGGAATTTAAGCTTGACATTTTGTATGAAGATGACGATGTTATTGTTTTAAATAAACCAAAAGAATTACTCTGTCATCCGACAAAATTTGAGCGTGAAAAAACTTTATCTAATGCGCTTTTGTATCATACAAAAGGAAAATTGTCATCTCTCGGCGGTCTTGATAGATTAGGAATTGTTCATAGGCTTGATAAAAATACTTCTGGGCTTATGCTTGCAGCTAAAAATGATTTTGCTCACGAAAATTTATCAAAACAAATTAGGCAAAAAAGTGCTATTAGAAAATATCTTGCAATAGCTTTGGTTGAATTTAGCAAAAAAGAAGGAATTATTGATAAACCTCTCATTCATTCTCTTAAAGATGATGTTAAAATGATGGTTTCAGACGTTGGATTGGAAGCTATAACTCATTACAAAGTTTTAGAAGAATTTATTGGTGCAAGTTTAGTTGAATTAGAATTAAAAACAGGAAGAACTCATCAAATAAGAGCCCATTTATCATATATTGGTCATCCTATTTTCGGAGATAGCTTATATGGGGCTAAAAGTTTTATGAGAAACGAGTTTTATAATTTAAAAACAACAGAACAACTTTTGCAATCTTATTATTTATCTTTTTCTCATCCTAAAACTAATAAAATAATGGAATTTCACTTGGAAGAAAAAGATTTCAGCAAAGATTTTATCAAGGTTTTAAATTTTTTAAGGAGTAGAAAATGAATATAAATTTTGAATTATTTGATTTGGGCTATATTTTATCGGGATTTATTTTAGCAAGTGCAATTTATTTATTTTTAATTTCTAAATTGAACAAAGATATAAAAACTCTAAAAAGACAATATGAAAAAAAATCAATTGGTGCAGATGATTCATCATTAAAAGTTAAGACTCTTGAAAATAAAATTCAAACTCTTGAAGCTGCACTTAAAAAACAAATGGAAAATAATAATTAAAAAACGAGGCATTGCCTCGTTTTTTATGCGTTTATTGCTTGTTTGACTTCTGTACCTAAGATTTTTCTTGCCGTACTTGAAGCGCAATCTTGAGTTATTATTTCACTTGTGGTTTTTGTAACTTCATGACCTGCACTTCCTAAGAGGCTTGCACCACCATACATACTGCCCCCTACAACAGCTCCCACTGTTGCAGAAGTTGCGCCTGATAATAATGCATTACCTATTAAATTTTCAAAATTAAATTTTTCATTATCAAAAATTGCATTTGTTGTATAATCCAAGGCTCCTGACATACTTCCGCAAATTGCACCGCATTTTGCACCATTTAGAATTGAAGTTGTAATATTTCCATTTCTAATACCTGTTCCTACTCCTGATGCAACAGCACTTGTTGTACCTGTCATAGCGCCTGATATAGCATCTTTTGCCATTTCTTTTATGTCAAATGCGTCATTATCAATATCATTTGTTGCCCTATCTAAGAAGTTAATTCCTGTTTTTAGTGCTGCACCTATTGGAGCACCTGCTTTAAATGAAGCAACAAAACCAAGACCTGTTCCTGCTGTTGCCGTTGCAAAAGCTATTGCGCCTACCCCTGTTGCGATATTCGACAATAAATTGGACATGGTTTTTTGTTTAGAATCAAAATCATCCAAATAACTAACAGCTTCTTCAAAACTTATTTCTCCTTTATTATATTTATCAAGCATATTTTCACAATCGCTTTCGCTTACACCTAGCGTTGTGAGCTCTTTAATCCCATTCCAAGTTTTTCCCAATAAACCTTGTTTATCTTTTATGCTTTCTAATTTTTCTTCAAGAAAGATTGAGCTTTCCTCTAGTTCATTTCGAGCATAAGAATAGGCATTATAACTATTTTGCATAAAATTGACGTTGGAATTTAGCCTATCAATCATACTAATAACTAACCTTAAATAAATACACTACACACTATATAAATATAAAGTTTTTTTCTTTGTAAAAATTGCTAAACTTTAATTAAATGTAACAAATGTTAAAAAAGATGTCTGATTTTACTTTGGTGCAAGGATTTTGTAATATATAATTAACTTAATAAATTCTAAGGGGAGATTAAAATGCAAGTAAAACCGCTAAGCGCAATAGTTTATAATCAAGATAAAGTTAATATAGCTGATGTTATAGCGCCTCCTTATGATGTTATTGATGAAAAATATCAAGATGAATTATACAAAAGAAGTGATTATAATATCGTTCGCTTGATTTTAACAAAAGGCGAAAATAGATATAATCAAGCAAAAGAGTATTTCAAAGATTGGTTAGAAAAAGATATTTTAATTAAAACAGATAAACCTGCTATTTTTTATATAGTTCAAAAATATAAGAATGAAAAAGGTAAATTAATTGAGCGAAAAGGCTTTATTGCAAGAAATAAAATAGAAGATTTTTCATCAAAAAAGATTTTACCTCATGAATATACTATGGGAGGTCCTAAAGAGGATAGATTTAAATTGGTAAGTGCTACAGGGGCGTTTTTCTCCCAAATTTTTATGGTGTATGACGATAAAGAGCAAAGAATTGAAAAAGAAGTTGCTTCAAAATATTTATCACAAAAGCCATATATGGATGTTGTAGATGATTTAGGGGTTCAAAATCTTGTGTATTTGATTGATGATGAAAAAGATATTCAAATAATATCTGAAGTGTTATCTGATAAGACTTTGCTTATTGCTGACGGTCATCATAGATATGAAACATCAATGCGCTATGCTAAAGAACACCCTGAAAACGATTATGCTCAGTATGTTATGAGCTATTTTACAAATGCCGAAGATGAAAATTTGGTTATTTATCCGACACATCGAATTATTGAAAAGAAATTTACTAAAGATGAAATTTTAAATGCAGTTTCAAAATATTATGATATCGAAAGGGTTTCAAATAAAGACGAATTTCTAGAAAAAATTGAAGAAGAAAATAAAAAACAAATCACAACAGGTTTGATTTTAAGAGATGATAGCAATTATTATGTTTTAAAATTAAAAGAAGGCTCAAATAAGTTGATAGATGCTCCAAAAGAGCTCCAAGAGCTTGATTTAACAGTATTGCATGAATTAATTTTAAAGAAAGAATTAAATTATAAACAAGAAGAATTGATGGCTCAAGACGGCATTAAATATGAAAAGAAAGAAAATGTGTCTTTTGAGTCTGTAAAGTCAGGCAATGCAAGTGCTTGCTTTATTATGGCATATCCTAAAATGAAAGATATTATAAATATTTCATCTGCAGGACTTCGTATGCCTCAAAAATCAACATATTTTTATCCGAAATTATTATCGGGTATTGTTATCAATCCACTTAGTTAGAGGAAAAAATGGAAAATTTAATAACCAACGATAAAACTACACTTGGCGCAACATATAAT
The DNA here is from genome assembly GCA_944325165.1 of Candidatus Gastranaerophilales bacterium. Taxonomy (GTDB): domain Bacteria; phylum Cyanobacteriota; class Vampirovibrionia; order Gastranaerophilales; family Gastranaerophilaceae; genus RUG14156. The sequence goes on along the minus strand of CALUZF010000039.1, from coordinate 6,444 downwards.
GAATTAACCAAAAGTGTTGAGTTTAGATTATATTCGAAAAATGCGACTAGAGTTTTTCTTTGTATTTTTGATGCGCCGCAGGGCGAAGACCCTGTTATGGTTTTGAATATGGAAAAAACTGATAATAATATTTTTTATACCAGCGTTAAAAATTATGTTCTTAATTGTCATAAGCGCCCTGTTTATTATGGTTATATGCTTTTTGGACCTAATTGGGAGTATCTTGAAAATTGGGAGATGGGTTCTGAAATTGGTTTTAAATCTAAGGTTGATAGGCAAAATAACCGTTTTAACCCTAATAAAATTGCTTATGACCCTTATTCTCAAGAATTATCGCATTTGGCAAGTGATGTAAACCCTGGGTATAATATGTTTCGCTCAGGCGGTAAATTTCATTTGATTGATAATGCCAAATGGGCTATAAAATCAGTATTTTCTCCAAAAGTAAATAAAGAAATAGCGTCAGTTTCACCTCGCCCTTTTAATTCTGAAATAATTGGCGAAGTTCATATAAAAGATTTAACCCAAAAAATTAATATGCCCGAAGCAGGCACATATAAAGGGGCTGCTAAGTTTGCAAAAAGTCTTAAAAATCTTGGAATTACAATGGTTGAATTTTTGCCCTTGAATGAGTTTGATTCAAGACAAAATGGTGTTAATCATTGGGGCTATATGCCGTTGGGGTATTTTTCTTTAGCTCGAAAATATGCTTATGATAAAACCCAAGGCACATTATTGGATGAATTTCGTACTATGGTTAACGAATTTCATAAAAACGACATAAAAGTTTGTCTTGATATGGTTTATAATCATACGGGCGAAGCCGGTTTAGTTAACAATAATGTTGAAGATGCTATGCAATTATCATATACGCTTATTGATAATTCTACTTATTATAAGGTGTATAAAAACGGCTATTATCGCTCTAACTCTGGTTGCGGAAATGATTTTAATATTGCAAGCGAAGGGGCAATGAATTTAGTTGTAGATTCTTTGGTTTTTTGGATTAATCAAGGAGTTGACGCATTTAGATTTGACTTAGCTGCGGCGTTATTGGAATGCGGTCTTGATTGTGATGAAGTTTATGATAATGTAAATTCTCTTGGTGCAAGATTAAAGGATATTTTAAATCAAAAAGGCATAAAAGTTGTTGATAATTTTGCTCAAGCTCAAGAAGGCGTTATTTTGATAGCAGAACCTTGGACATGTGCAGGTAAAGAATGTTATCAATCCGGTAATTTTCCTTATTATTGGGCAGAATGGAATGATTTATATCGTGATATAGTTAGAAAATTAACCCTAAGAGCGAACGAAGTTTCTCCAAGTGAATTAAAAGAGGCTTTATCGGGAAGTTTTGAGAAATTTAAAGGTGTAAATAAATCGGTTAATTATATAGCTTCTCATGATGGCTTCACTTTGTATGATTTAAACAGTTTTAAGCATAAAAGTGCTTCAACAAACGGCGGTTCTGATTGGGAAATTTGCGGCGATTATGATAATAACCATTATTTTAAAGAAAATGCTATAAGAAAACAGCTTGCATTTTTATTTATGTCTTATGGAATTACTATGATTCAAATAGGTGATATTATAATGCATACTAAAAATGGCAACAATAACAGTTTTAACAAGGACGATGGGACAAATTATCTTAATTGGGAACGCGCTTTAAGAAAAGATTCTTTTGAAAATAGAATAATGGAATATACTAGGAATTTAATTAAATTTAGAAATGAAAATTCTATTTTTAGAAGCGAAAATTTTTCTAAAGTATTATCTTATCATTATGATAATGGGCAAATTGCATCATTAAACAACGAAGGATATTGGAAAAATAAGTTTGAGAAATTCTTTGGAGTTATGATAAATACTCCTCAAAATCGAATTTATATTGCAATAAGCAAGATAAATGATAAATTGGATATAGTTCTTCCTTTGAATAAAGAAAAATCCTCTTGGCATATTTGCCTTGATAGTTCAATTTTTGGTAATATAAATTTATCGCCAAAGGATTATATAGAAAAAGATTATATTCTAAATCCTCAAGCAATGGCAGTATTTATGGAAGTTTATGATGGTTAATTTTGAAAAAATATATTTATCTTCTTATTTTCTTTGTGTTTTTAGAGATTTAAGGCAGGATTGTGTATTTAAAAGTTTTGTGGAATTATTAAAAGCAATTGTTAAAGAGGAAAATTTTGAAAAAAATATTGAGCGTTATTCTAATTTTATTTTTGAATTAAATAACCCCGGATACGATGATTTTTCTTTGTATATTAAGGATTTTCTTTCTAAGAATAAAGTTAAAGCCAATAATTTTCAAATTGAGAAAGAATTAAAAATAATAAAAATTTTTATGAATTTAAAATACAGTGATATTAAAGAAAAATTACTTCAAAAATATCCCGATTATTCTGATTTATTGGCTGATTTAGCAGAATATAAAAACTCTGTAATTGAAATTAATTTAAATAATATTTTATGCGAAAGTTTGGATGAAGATATTTATAAATCTAACAGAGCTTTTATTTTTGACAATGATTTTGAAATAAAGCCTGTTGAATTTGTGGAAAATATAAATTTTTCATCGTTGAAAGGTTATAGTGAACAAAAAAGAATTTTAAAAGAAAATACAAAAGCATTGTTAAATGGTTTAAAAGTTAATAATATTTTATTATACGGTGATGCAGGTTGTGGAAAATCTTCAAGTGTGCGTGCGCTTTTGAATGAATTTGAAGATTTAAAAATGGTTCAGATATTTAAAAATAATCTGATAAATTTAGATAAATTATATTTAAAATTAGAAAAATTGCCCTATAAATTTATTATTTTTGCTGATGATATTTCATTTGATGAGACAGATAAAGTTTTTTCAACTATGAAAGCGATTATAGAGGGTTCTTTGATAAAATGTCCTAATAATGCGGTAATTTATGCTACATCAAACAGACGTCATTTGGTTAAAGAATCATTTAGCGCAAGATATGGCGATGAAATACATCTAAATGATACTTTAAACGAGCTAAATTCTTTATCTGAGCGTTTTGGAATAAATATTTTATTTCAAAAACCAAATAATGATGAATTTAATAAGATTGTTGTTGAGCTTGCAAAAGATAATAATATAGATATCGATGAAAAAACTCTTATAGAAAAAGCTCAGCGCTTAGCGCTTATTAAAGGCTCAAGGAGTCCTCGTATTGCAAGACAATTGATTGATAATCTTTTGGCTAAAGTGGATATTTAGTTTTGTAAATAACTTTTTTCTTTGCTTTATTTTTTTATAAATTGTGGAATTTACAATTTAGAGTTTATAGGATAAATAAAGGAAAGAGACTAAATGTCAGAAGTATCAGTTAACACAAATGCACCCAAAACTCCAGCACCAAGCGTTGAAACAGGTGGAGTTATAGCTAATGCAGAAAAAAATAATGCGCTATTTACACCAACACCAAGCGTTGAAACAGGTGGCTCAATTGCATCAAATTCTTCAAGCTCTTCATCATCTGGTGGCGGAACTAATTATGTTTGCTAAAAAATACAGCCTTATTTAGAGGCTGTATTTTTATTGATTTAATTTAATTAAGCTTCTTCAGTTTCTTCTTGAATGGGTTCTTCAATTGTGTCTTCTTCATCTACATCCATTTGAGAAGTTTCTTCAATAGCTTCTTGAGCTATTTCATCGATATCTTCATCATCTTCTTCGATGTAATCATCTTCTGGAGCTGTTTGTTCATATTGAATTTCGCTCATTTGACGACTTTCAATTTCTCTTGCTTGAGATTCTGATTTAATATCGATTTTCCAGCCTGTCAATCTGTGTGCAAGGCGTACGTTTTGACCTTCACGACCGATTGCAAGTGATAATTGATCATCTGGAACTATAACAAAAGCTTCTTTTCTATCTTCTTCATCAGCTAAAATATCAACAGAGATAATTCTTGCAGGAGATAGCGCATTTACTATATATTCAACAGGATCTTGCGAATATCTAACGATATCAATTTTTTCATTTTTTAATTCGCCAACGATTGTTTGAATTCTGTTTCCTCTTGGGCCGATACATGCGCCAACAGAATCAACTGAAGGGTCATTTGACCAAACGGCTAGTTTTGTTCTGAAGCCTGCTTCACGAGCGATTGATTTAATTTCTACGATGCCATCTTCAATTTCCGGTACTTCAAGTTCAAACAATTCTCTAACGATTTCAGCATGTGCTTGAGATACGATAACTTGAGGTAATTTTGATGTTTCTTTAACGTCTAAAACAAATACTCTGATACGGTTTCCGGGTTTATAGTATTCTCCTGGGATTTGTTCTCTTGATGGCATAATAGCATCAGTTTTTCCAATATTTACGATAACCGCTCTATCTGTTCTTCTTTGGATTATACCTGTGATTAGAGTGCCTTTTTTGGACATAAATTCATCGAGCACCATTTTGCGCTCAGCTTCTCTAATTCTTTGAGTTATAACTTGCTTTGCGCTTTGAGCTGCAACTCTGCCGAAGTTTTCCGGAGTTACTTCAATTTTAACTTCATCATCAAGCTCAACATCTTCATCAATTTCTTTTGCGTCAGCTAATGAAATTTCTGTGTTTTCATCTTGAACTTCTTTTACTACTGTTTTTGTTCTGAAAACGCCGATTTCACCTGCTTGTTCGTCTAAAATTGCTTCAACATTTGTGGCGTCCTTATCTTTGATATGTTTTTTATATGCTGCAGCAAGAGCATCGCATAATGATGCGATTAAAATTTCTTTTGAAATGCCTTTTTCTCTTTCAAATTGTTCTGCTGCTTCAAATAGGGCAGTACCGATTTTAATCATCTTTTTCTCCTTTATTTTTATTTATTTCAATTTTATCGTTTAATTTTGTGTAGTGGATTTTATCCATTGGGACAGTGTATTCTTGATTTTCGTATAGAATTTTGATACCAAAAGCTTGGTTATAATCTAATAACTTTGCTTCAAAGGTTTTAGGAGTAATTCCATCTACGCTGTTTTTTAATTTTATAATCACATCATGGTTTTTAAAGATTATGTATTCTTTTTCGGATTTGAATTTTCTGTCTAACCCTGGGGAAGATACTTCTAAGTAATATTTAAAAGGTATTAATTCATCAAGCATATCTCCAATACCTCTGCTTAGATTTTCGCAATCCAAATGCGAAACGTTGTGTTCCGGAGAATATATAAAAATTCTTAGAAAATGACGATTGTTTTCTCGCTCTAATAAAATTTCAAGAGGAATTAGTCCGTATCTCATTGCTGTATTTTCAATGACAGGTGTTATTGTTTCAATTATCTCTCTTTTGTTTAAAAATTCTTTCATTTCTAGCCCTTAATAAAAAAGAAGAACGCAATGTTGTTAAACTGCGTCCTAGTTTTAACCTATTAAACTAGCGTGAAATAATTCACAATTCGATTATAGCATTAAATTTTTAAAAAATAAATGAAATGTTTAAATTATGAAACATTTTAAAAATACATTCGTCTATATTTTCGAGGATAGACTTATGGAGTTAAGGAATGAATGTTGAGTATGATTATAGCTTTTCTGATGTCCCGCAGGAACAAAACGAAAACGATGAAATAAAAACTTTTTCTATTATCACAAATAAAGATGAAATCTTGCAGATGTATTTAAAAGATGTAAGCAAAATCAAATTGTTAAAAAAAGAAGAAGAAATTGAGGTAGGAAAAAAAATTAAAGAAGGGTCTAAAAAAGAAGCGGAAATAGCCAGAAAAAAGCTTATTCAAGCAAATTTAAGGCTTGTTATTTCAATAGCAAAAAAATATACAGGTCAGGGTATTTTATTTATGGATTTAGTGCAGGAAGGCTCTTTAGGGCTTATTAAAGCAGCTAATCGGTTTGATTATAAAAAAGGTTTTAAATTTTCAACTTATGCAACTTGGTGGATAAAACAAACAATAATAAGAGCTATTGCAAATAATTCCCGCTCGATTAGAATACCTGTGCATATGGGAGATAAAATAAGAAATTTAAAAAGAGCAATAGTAAGGTTATCTGCTGATTTAGGACGAGAGCCGACTAATCTTGAATTGGCAAATTATCTTAAGACAAATGTAAAAAAGATTGAAATGATAAAAAATTCAATAATAAAAGAACCGATAAGCTTTGATACACCTGTTGCTCAGGATTTATCGCTTGAGGATTATATAGCTGATAATATCGAAAATATGCCTAATCAAAGAATTGAAAAGATAGATTTTAAAAAAGATGTGATTTCAGCACTAGATTTATTAAATGAAAGAGAAAGATTTATTATATTAAATCGTTTTGGATTGAAAAATAGAAAAACAAAGACATTAGAAGAATTGGGGAGAATTTTAGGATTTTCAAAAGAAAGAATAAGACAAATAGAAATGGAGGGATTAAGAAAGCTGAGAAAATCCGATAAAACGCAGTATTTAAAAGAATAT
>CALUZF010000038.1 GCA_944325165.1 Candidatus Gastranaerophilales bacterium | reverse complement strand
GTTGTTGAGCCTTATGCAAACCCATTCAGAGTATATCCTCTTACAGTGGATTATGAAAGATTTAAACAATTAATCGCTGATGGCGTTGATTGCTATATCTTAAATACAGGCGAATTTATGGGTACTAAAGTTCAACCTAAACATACTTTAGGAATTATTGAAGCAATTGTATCAGGCGAAGCTAAATTCCATAAATGGGAAAACTTCTCAGATATCGAAATTATGGATATCGAAGGTTTTGATGCATCATTTAATAATAAAGAATATGCACAACAATTCAAAGCTCGTATGCAAGATAGAATTGATTTTGTTAAATCAAGAGAAACTGAAAAAGCAGGTATCGATAAACTTCCTGCTGATGCTCTTGAAGCTCTTGAAAATGTTGTTAAACAAACTGAATGTGCTAGCGTTTAGTTTGAATAATAATATAATGAATATAGCCCTCGAAAATTCGAGGGCTATATTTTTTAAAAAATAATTTTTATTTGTTATTTTGCTATATTAGCTATTTCGTTTTCTTTGCTTTTAGCATTATCTACTACTTCAGTTGCAGTTTCTTTTACTTTTTTATCTGTAAAGAATTTTTTAACTTTTGAAAAACATTTAACTGCACCGTTTTTAATTACTTGACCCATTTTAACGTATCCGTTTTTTAATGTAGCAAGAAATTTAGCGTCTGGATTTACTTTTTTACCAACAGCGAAAGCAGCAATAGCAGAACCTGCCGCAGCAACTGCAATTGCACTACTTGCAGCAATAGCTACTTTTTGTTTTTTTGTTAAAGATTTAACATTCATAGGATGTACGTTAAAATTCACGTTCATTGAATCGCTCATAACAATACCTTTTCTTTCTATTTATATATCTACCTAACTAACAACACTGAATTTTTTTTGTTGCTATAATCTTAAAAAATATTAACATAATTTAATATTTTTCTCATGATAACTCAAATTTATTATAAATTCAACTATTTGCTATTATTGTGTTAATATTTTGATATGAGTGAAGATTATAAAAATTTGTTGGACTTAGGTATCGATTTAATATATAAAGGCGATTTTAATTCAGCTATAGATAAAATTACAGCTTCGATTGAGCTTAAAGGTGATTGGGAGATATCTTATTTTTATCGTGCTGTCGCTTATCAGGCGCTTGAAAAGATGGATGAAGCTATTTTAGATTATACAAAAGCATTAAAGCTTAATCCTAAAATGACTGATGCTTATTATAATAGGGCTAAAATCATGCTCGAGAGAAAAGATTGTGAAGTTGATATTAAAAAAGTTATTTCAGATTTAGATAATGCACTGAAATTAGATGAAAATTTTATCGATGCACTTTTTGCAATGGCAGCAGCCCAAAAGAAAATAGGAGATTATCATAAAGCGCTTGAATATTTAGAGCGTCTTTTAAAGATTGAACCAAATGCAATTCATGCGCGTGCGTTAAAAAAATTATTATTACAAAAATATATTATTTAACTTTACAATTTTAACTTCACAAAGTGACAAAGCTTATTTTTTGCTATATTATTAACTTAATCACAACAAATCGGAGGAAATAAAATGGGATATGAAATTCTATATAAAAAAGAATTATGCACAAATCAATATGAAATAAGAGTTAAAGCTCCATTTATTACTAAAAATGCTAAAGCGGGGCAGTTTATAATTTTAAGAACAGATAAAAATTCTGAAAGAATCCCTTTAACAATTGCTGATTATGACAGAGAAAATGAAATTTTAACAATTGTATATATGGCAGTTGGCTATACTACTAAAAAATTAGCATCATTAAATGTGGGTGATGAAATTGAAGATATAGTAGGACCATTAGGCGTTCCAACTCATATTGAAAAGTATGGTACAGTTATTTGTGTAGCAGGCGGATATGGTGCTGCTCCTTGTTACTTGATTGCAAAAGCGTTTAAAGATGCAGGTAATAAAGTACACATGGTAATGGGTGCTAGAACAAAAGATTTAATTTTCTGGGAAGATAAAATGAGAAACGCATGTAGCGAGCTTCATATTACTACTGACGATGGTTCATACGGCACAAAAGGTTTCACAACTCAAGTGGCAAAAGAAATTATCGATAGCGAAAAGGTTGATTATGTTATTGCAGTTGGACCTATGCCTATGATGAGAGCAGTAGCAGAGCTAACTCGTCCTTATAAAATCAAAACAGAAGCATCAATGAATCCTATTATGGTTGATGGTACAGGCATGTGCGGAGCATGCCGTTTAACAGTGGGCGGAAAAGTTAAATTTGCATGTGTTGATGGACCTGATTTTGATGCTCATTTGATTGATTTTGATGAAGTAATCAACAGGACAAAAATATACAAAGCAGAAGAAAAACACTGTGATGAAACAAAATGTAATTTAATTAAAAAAGGTATAGAATTAGAAAAATCAAGAGTATAGAGGTAAAAATGTCTGAACCTATTAGCAAAAAAAGAATTCCTTATTGTCCTTTGCTATCTGCAGGGAATAATGGTAATCTGCAAATTTGTTTGCAGGAAAAATGCGCATGGTGGACAGCAAGTACAAAAACATGCGTAGCTTATGTTGTTGCACACAATAATATTTTGGATATTAAGCAAAAACAAGGAAAATAAAAATGTCAAAAATGCCAATGACGATTACAGAAAAGATATTTGCACTTCATTCAAATCGCGAATATACCAAAGCCGGCGATTTAATTGAAGCTAATATAGATATTGCATTGGCAAATGATATTACAGGGCCTATTGCAATTAAAGAATTTAAAAAAACAGGTTATAGTGAAGTTTTCGATAAAAAGAGAGTTGTCTTAGTGCCTGATCATTTTGTTCCTAATAAAGATATAAAATCGGCTATTCAAGCAAAAATTCTTCGTGAGTTTGTAAAAGAGCAGGATTTGTATCATAAATTTGATGTCGGAACAATGGGAATTGAGCATGCGCTTTTGCCGGAAAAAGGTATAGTAACGGCAGGAGATTTAATTATAGGAGCTGATTCTCATACTTGTACTTATGGAGCATTGGGTGCTTTTTCAACAGGAGTCGGTTCAACCGATTTAGGCTGTGCTATGGCTTCTGGTGCTACTTGGTTTAAAGTTCCTTCTTCAATTAAGGTTATTTTTAACGGCAAATTAAATAAATATGTTACAGCTAAAGATTTAATTTTACATTTAATTGGTGATATTGGTGTAGATGGCGCTTTGTATAAAGCTCTTGAATTTAGCGGAGAAGCTATTAGAAATATGGACATGGATGGCAGATTTACCATCTGTAATATGGCAATTGAAGCAGGTGCAAAAAATGGGATTATTGAACCTGATGAAATTACTAAAGAATATCTTAAAAATCGCTCAATTAGAGAGCCGCTGTATTTAAAAAGCGATGAAGATGCAAAATATGAAAAAATAATTGAATATGATGTTTCAAAAATTCGTCCTGTTGTAGCTTATCCTCATTTGCCAGAAAATACTCATACGATTGATGAAGCAATAAAAGATAATATTAAAGTAAATCAAGTTGTCATAGGAAGTTGTACAAATGGTCGTTTAGAAGATATTAAAATGGCGGCTGAGATTTTTAAAGGCAGAAAAGTTCATAATGACGTTCGTGCGATTGTTTTTCCTGCTACTCAAGATATAATTTTAAAATCAATTGAGCTTGGATATTATCAAACATTAATTGAAGCAAATGTTGCGATTTCTACACCTACTTGTGGTCCTTGTTTGGGTGGTCATTGCGGTATTTTGGCAGATGGTGAAGTTTGTGTATCTACAACAAACAGAAATTTTGTGGGTCGTATGGGACATATAGATTCAAAAATATATTTGGCAAGTCCTTATGTTGCAGCAACAAGTGCGATACTAGGTAGAATTGCAAGTCCGGAGGAATTGTAATTTTGCGAAAAATTTTTCTTTTGCTGTTTTTTAGTTTGTTTATTTTTTCTTCTAATGCAAATACTTTGGATAAGTGTATTAATCAAATGCATTTTGGGCTTGGTTCTGAAGTTAGCGTTTATGTTGTCGATTTTGATAAAAATAAAGTTATATATAAAAAAAATGAAGATACTAGCTTGAATACAGCAAGCATATTAAAAGCGGTTACATTTGGCTCTGTATATAATGTATTAGGAGCGGGTTATCGCTTTGAAACTTCAATTTTTCAAGATTTAGACAAAAATATATACATTAAATTGGGTGGCGATGTTTTATTTTCTCAAAATGATTTGAATTTGTTGGTATCTTCGCTAAAGAATATCAATTTTAATAAGATATATATTGATGATTCGATATTCAAAGATGAGAAATACCCATCAACTTGGCTTGATGAGGATAAATGGCCAAATCAAAGAGCGATAAGCCCTTATATTATTGATAATAATATGATTGATGTTGCAATTCATAGATCTTCACTTGCAAAAAAAGTTGATATTATTCAAGATAATGATTACAAGATTTCTTTTGTAAATGAATTAAAGATTGGCGATAAACATGATATTAAGGTTGTGAAATTATATGGCGATGATTCTTTAATAGTTAATTTGCAAGGTAGTGTTTCAAAAGATGACGTTATAAAATTACCTGTATTAAGACCGGATATTAATTTTAATATAAAATTAAACAAGGCTTTAGAAAAAAACAAAATTTTATATCAAAATGTAATTGTGGCTAAAAAAACTCCAAATAATGCCACTAAAATTACATCTATCAGCCATAGTATTGAAGATGTATCAAAATTAATATTACATAATTCAAATAATTTTGCTCAAGAGGTTGTTTTTAAGGTTGCAGCGTCAAAATATTACAACAAACAAGTCGATTTTAGCGACGCATTAAAAATGTTTAATGAAATATATTCAAAATATTTAGATGAAAATGATGTTATTGCTGACGCTTCTGGAGTTTCAAGAGAAAATAAAATATGCGTAAAAACAATAGCAAATATATTATGCGATTTATTTAAAGACGATAATTATAGAAATCTTTTTGCAACCTCAAATCAAGGCACGATGTCAGATAGATTAATATTTTTAAAAGATAATTTGAGAGCAAAAACAGGCACAATGCGTAATTTTTCTTCATTGTGTGGCATTTTTAAAACAAGAAACAACCATGAATTGGTTTTTGTAACTATTGTTCAAAATAGTGATAAAAGAATTCCCTTGTTGAAAAATTATGAAAATAATTTAGTGGGAACTATTTATAAAAAATATTAATTTGCCAATTCTCTTATTTTAACTGTGATATCTTTAATTATTTCAAGTAATGCTTTTGATAAGTATTCTTTGTTGTTTATTTCTGCGGATTTAAAGCAGAAGAAATTTACACATTTATAATTGTTCATAAATTGAGTTTTAAAATCTGATAAATTGCAGAATATGCTTGTGTCTATAAATCTTTTTTCTTCGCATAAATACATAAAAATTTCACAAAGATGCAAATAAGAATTTATAATGTTTGATTTATTAAATTCTTTTTGAAATTTAATAACATGGGAAATAAGGGTTTCGTATTTTTTTAATAATTTTTTTCTTTTTTCAGGGTAATACTGTACAAAATATTCTTTTGTTTTATTGTATCCTGTTTTGAAAAGTTCTTCTTTTTTATCTTTTGGAATAAAAAAATCTACAACAGATATGTCGCTTGTGTTTATTTTGATATAGTCAAATTTGTCTTTTTCTTTATATAAATCAACTATATAATCAGTTGCAAAACCGCTTATGGCGTTATATACACGATTTAAGTATTCTATGGAATTATTTATTTTTTTAGGAGTTTCATTGTCCTCTAATCTAAATTCAAGAACTCTTTCTTTAGTGTTTTTGATGGTTTCGCTTACTCTCCATAAAGGCATTGATTTTAATAAGTCGCCATCAACTAATAATTTATCGTTGTATTCTAATGGAGTGAATAACCCCGGCATGGATACACTTGCTCTTACTGCTTTTGCAATTTCAAAATCGGGAGTTTTTTCGTTTGAAAATTCGCAAAATTCAAGTTTTGCCAAATCAACAGAATAGATTATTAATTTAGATTTTAAGTCCTCAAAAGTTACAGGTGGCATTTGACCTTTTTTATAGTTATTGCCGTAGAATTTTTTTTCTATCTTTTCTTTTATCCAATCAAGAAAGATTTTACCTTTTGATATGGCTAATTCTTTTTTAAAATCAATATTTATGTCAATAAACATATCAAAACTAACGTCTGATAAAATTTCAAATATTTCATTATAATTATATCCGATAGCTAAAAGTGCTGCAAAAACTGCGCCTATTGAGCTGCCTGCACAACCGGAAACGTTAATTTTTTGCTCTTCTATTGCCTTATATGCTCCGCAGTAGGATAATCCTCTAATTCCACCACCGCCAAATATGATAAAATACTCGTTTTCTGCCATTATTTCTCCATAAATTCTGGTCTGATGCCATCAAGTATATATTTATCATCGTTTAGCGAATTTATTCTCTTATTTTCGTTATCATACTGTTCAGACATATCGATTACATTTTTCAAAAGCTCTCTATCGTCTCCAACCAATCCTTCTATTGCTTTTGAAGGAGTTTTGGCTTTTAGTTCAGCTTTTTTCTGATAAACCTTAGCTTCTTTTAAAATTTCTTGCATGTTTTTATCCGAAAGGTCTTTGTATTTATTTTTCAATATAACAATTTCAACACGTCTGTTTTTGGCTTTATTTTGTGCATTGTCATTTTTAGCTATTGGGACTGTGTCTGCAAGTCCTACGGCACTAAAAATTTTAGGGTTAAAGTTTTGATTATCAATTAAATATCTTATGACGCTGGATGCACGTGCTGATGATAATTCCCAATTTGAAGGATATTTAGCAGTGCTTATTCTATCAGAGTCACTGTGACCTTCGACTTCTATATAGTGAATTAAAAATCTTTCTTTAATAATTGTTGCTATTTTATCAAGAATTTCAAATGATTCTTTTGTAAGTTCAGCTGTTCCAGGGGCAAATTTTATTGCATGTTCATTCATTCTAATAACAAGACCTTTGTCTGTTATTTGAGCACTTAGACCATCTTGATGGAGCTTTTCAATATCTTCTTTGATATTTTCATAAGATGTTTGTTCATATTTTTGGCTCATATATTCAAGCATTAGAGGGTTTGTTGCGCCTGCTTGTCCATCTAAAATAGAATTTTCGCCGTCCATAATTGATGTTTGACTGTCAAAAATATTTTGACTAAAAGCCTTTCTTAGAGCTTCTTCTATGCCTTTAAAAGCATTGACATCTGATTGAGCAAGAGCATATAATACAACAAAAGTTGCAAATAAAAGCGTCATAAAGTCAGCATAGGATACAAGCCAACGCTCTAGATTTTCATGATCTTCTGCTTGCTTTTTCTTTGCCATTAAGCTTTAGCCCCTTTATCCGGTTTTTTATCTACTATATAACATTCTAGTTTTCTTTCAATTAAAGCTGGGGATTCTCCTGCTTGAATTGATAAAATACCTTCTATCATTAATTCCATTGATGTAAATATTTTTGCATATTTTCTTTTTGCTCTTGTTGAATAAGGAATTGTAAAAAGGTTTGCAACAACAAGACCATATATTGTGGCAACGAATGCAACAGCGATACCTGCACCAAGTTTTGATGGGTCGGATAGATTTTGCATAACTTGAATTAAGCCTAATACCGCACCTATGATACCCAATGTTGGAGAATAACCGCCTGCTGACTCAAGAACCTTTGCACCAGCTGCTATTTTTTCCTGTATTTGAGATAATTGAGTTTCCATCATATCTTTAACTAATGTTGGATCTGCACCATCTGCAACGGCTTCAAGCCCAAGTTTTAATAGAGGATGCGAAGCATGTTTTGCTTCTTTTTCAAGTACAATTACACCTTCTTTTCTTGCTTTTTGTGCATAACCTATAATTTCTTCTATTATTTTTTCGAGTTTTGGAGGTTTTCCAAAATAAACAACTCCGATACAATGTGCTGCTGTTTTAAAGTCTTCTATTGGAAAACTTAAAAATACGGCACCGGATGTACCTCCTACAACGATAAACGCCGCAGTGATTTGCAATAATTGTCCAATGTTTCCGCCTTCAAGAGCTTGTCCTGCCAGGATGAAACCAAGACCCATTATACTGCCTAAAAATGCTGCTATATCCATAGTATAAAAAACTCCTAATTTATTGCTTTATTATCGTAAAAAACACCTTTTTTGTTATCATATAATTAAACGAAATATAATAATATGTTTTAAAAATATTCTTTTTTTAATATACTTAAATTAAAGATTTAATAGAGGAAAAAATATGGGATTAACATTAGCTCAAAAAATTTTATCGAGCCATGCGGGCTTTGAAGTTCAATTTAACCAGCTTGTTATAGCAAATATTGATGTTTGTGCAACTCAAGATGGTACAGGGCCTCTTGCCATAAAAGAGTTTAAAAAACTTGGAAAAAAGCTATTTAATCCAAAAAGAACAATATTATTTATTGACCATGCGGCACCGTCACCAAGAAAAGAATTGTCTAATGCTCATAATATAATTAGAGAATTTGCAAAAGAATACGGTGCAGTTTTATCTGATATTGGTTGTGGCGTTTGTCATCAACGATTGATTGAAGATTATGTTAACCCTGGCGAAATTCTTGTTGGTGCTGATTCGCATACTTGTACATCAGGTGCTTTGGGTGCATTTGCAACAGGAATGGGCTCAACTGATATTGCTGTTTCTATGGCGTTTGGTAAAACTTGGTTTAAAGTTCCTCAATCATTTAAAATCAAAGTTGACGGTAAATTTAAAGATAATGTTTGCTCTAAAGATTTAATGCTTTATTTAATTGGCATGATAGGTGCGGATGGTGCTACATATAAAGCATTGGAATTTTGCGGTGAAACAATTAAAAATATGTCTATGTCAGAAAGATTTACGCTTGCTAATATGGCAGTTGAAGCAGGTGCTAAGGCAGGTTTATTTGAAACTGATGAAAAAACAAGAGAATTTTTAGCCTCAAGAGGTAGAGAAGATAAATATAAAGAGATAAAAATGGATGATGATGCTATATATGAAAGAGTTATTGAAATTGATGCATCTAAAATTGAACCTATGGTTGCTTGTCCTCATACTGTAGATAATACAAAAAAAGCAAGCGAATTAAATAATATAAAGGTAAACCAAGTATTTGTCGGCACTTGTACAAATGGAAGAATAGAAGATTTAAGAGTTGTAGCCGATGTTCTTAAAGGTAAACAAGTTGCTCAAGGTGTCAGAATGATTATAGCGCCGGCATCTAAAGATATATACATTCAAGCAGCAAAAGAAGGTTTGTTAGAAATATTTTTAGAAGCAGGTGCAAATTTAATCCCTTCCGGCTGTGGTCCTTGTGTTGGGGTACACGGCGGTATATTAGGCGATAAGGAAGTTTGTCTTGCAACGCAAAACAGAAATTTCCAAGGCAGAATGGGAAATACTGAAGGATTTATTTATCTTTCAAGTCCTTATACTGCTGCTAAATCAGCGATTGCAGGATATATTTGTTAATTTAATCTTATTTAGAGAGTTAATTAAATCAAGTGCGCAAATTGTTGCGTCTGTTATTAACTTTTTAGTTTCATATTTTATGGCTTCATTTTCTTTTTTTAGAAAATAGCATACGATTTTTTGTGTATAGTCTAAATTATTGAATGAAATTTTGAAAGTGTTAAGAGTTATTTTTGATACTATTAAAGTTTCATACAATAGGTTATTTTTTTCAAAAATATGTGTTTTACAAAATGCGCTATTGCAACTAAAAACACACAATAAAAGAAGAATAATATTTTTTTTCAATGTAAAACCTCTATAATATTATAATAAAATATTATTGTTTAATTTTTTTATAAATATATTACTCGAGTTATATATACTTTTGGCTATAAAAAAGACCTTATTGATAAGGTCTTTTGAAATTTTACTTTTCTTCTATCTTTTCTTTTATTTTATGTATCAGATTTTTAAGAGTTATAATTGCTGCAGCAAGACTTATTACAGTGAAAAATGCTCCAATTCCTGTTTGTTTTATTTTATTTATATCTTTTCCTTTGCTTGATAAGTATTTATCGAAGCCTTGAGTTCCTTTAGAAAAGGCATTTGTCACTTTTGCTCCGGTATTTTGTAATTTTTTTGAAACGTTTTGAGCTGTTCCTTTGAAGCTAATTGTTGAGCTTTGCATATTGCTAACCTTTTTATTTTGTAATTATCTCGCTTACAGCGTTGATTATTTCTTTTCTGTCGTTATGTTCTTCAACTTTATCTGAAACAGGGTCTAGTGTAATTGCACCTGCTGCTATTGCAACACCTGCATCAAATAAGCTTGCGCCATCTTTAATGCCTACTTTTCTTAATAGCGCTTCTGTTTTTCCATTTTCTCTTCCAATTACTGTATCTACAAATTCGCCAATTTGTTGCGGAAGTTTGCTGTTTTTATTTTCGTTTATTAATTTTGAGCTTTGAGTTGCAATTTTTTCTAGCGCACCATCTACGTTAATGGGTTTCTTTTTGAATTTGTTAACAATAGCGCCAAAAGCTTTTGTTGAGGCAGATGCTATAACTTCGCCAGATTTAACAAAAAATCTTCTTGCAATCGGAGTAAGCTTTCTTACGGAATAAGCCGCAGTTAAAACCGCTATTATTGTTGCAATAATAGTGCTTGGATGAACATCTGAATTAACTTTTTCTACAATTTTATCCAATACTTTAATTTGCTTATTAAATTCAGGATCAATCAGAAAATTGTCATTAAATTTAGTTTCTTGTTTTTCTGTATTAGCTTTGCTTGTTTTAGTTTCTTGTCTGCTTTCTGTATCGGCTATATTTTCTTGAGCAGGTTTTGCCATTCTTTTTTTAACAACTATTGTCGCGCCTTTAAAATTTTGATTATCAATTGCATTTACTTGCATAGCCTGTCCCCTAACTGAAGTTATTACATCTGTATAAAGTACAAACATAATTTTTTTTGCTAAAATAAATTTTTTTCTTAATATTAGTTAACAATTTCAACACCTTGTCTAGGATTACATTATATAACAAAATCTTATTTTGCAACAGTCTATATATCAAAATATTTCTTATCTTTTATTTCATCTGGCATAAATTGTTGAATATAATCGGGATTATCGTGTGTATAGACGTAATCGTTACCAAAACCATATTTAGAAGCATCTTTATAGTGTGCATCTCTAAGATGTTTTGGAGGAAGAAAATCAAGTCCTGATTTAATATCTGAAATAGCAGTATCTATAGCTTTTATGGCTCTGTTTGATTTTTTTGCTCTGGCTACAAATTCAACTGCTTGAGCTAAAGTTATTCTTGCTTCCGGCATGCCAAGATGTTCAACTGCTCTAAGTGCTGCTTCTGCTATCAAAAGTGCTCTAAAATCAGCATTTCCGACATCTTCTGAGGCAACAACGATAAGCCTTCTTGCAATAAATCTCGGGTCTTCTCCGGAAATTAACATTTTAGCAAGATAATAAATTGCAGCATTAGCGTCAGACCCTCTTAAGCTTTTTTGAAATGCACTTGCATAGTCATAGTGAGAATCTATTGAGTATCTTGTTCCTGCTTTTTGCAAAAGTTCTTCAACAGTTTTTTTATTGATAACTTTATCTGATGCAAAAAATGTATTTTCAATAGCATTTAAACAATATCTGGCGTCTCCTCGAGATAGCTCTATGATTGTATCTAGGGCATCTTTTTCTATGGTTTTTTCTTCATAATTTTTAGATAGATAATCTAGTCCTTTTAGAGCTATTTTTTCTAGGGAATTTTTATCTATTTTATTTAAGATTATAACTTGTGCTCGAGAAATTAAAGCAGGGACAGTGTGAAATGAAGGGTTTTCAGTAGTTGAACCCATAAAATAAAAAAGTCCTGTTTCTATATAAGGCAAAAGAGCGTCCTGTTGAGTTTTTGAAAAACGATGAATTTCATCTATGAAAACTATTGTTTTTGTGCCTTCTCTTAGCTTTTCTTTTGCGTTTTGAGCTGTTTCTTTTATTTCTTTAACACCTGAATTAACAGCTGAAAGCTCTATAAAATTTGCATTATGATAAT
>CALUZF010000037.1 GCA_944325165.1 Candidatus Gastranaerophilales bacterium | reverse complement strand
TCAACAACTTTACCTCTAACAATAGAACCGCATGGGAATGTTTGTCCGTTGATAGTGATTTCATTTTGTGTTGTAGCACTAAATTGTTCACCAACGTTCGCATGTTTTGCGTTAATTACATCATTCATTGTTAAAGTTAAAGTAGGAACAGTAACTTTTGTTTCTTTTTCAATGAATGTTTTTCCGCCTAAATCTTGTGTAGCTGTTTTTGTTGATTTATCATAACCGCCTGCTACACGGATACCTTGCAACATTGAGCTTGCTTCAGCACGTGTTGTTGTATCATTTGGACGGATGTAATCTTTATTTTTATCATTTTTCAAAGCACCATTTTGTATTGCTTTAGCAACTTGTTGTTTTGCCCAGCAAGGTACAGTTGAACCATCTTTATATTGGGATAAGATTTCATCAGCCTTAGCATCATCCATTGGGCAATTTATACCTTTAGATACAATAGTTAATGCTTCAGTTCTTGTAATATTTTTATTTGGATAGAATTTATCATTTGACATGCCTGCAATCATATCTTCAGCAGCACCGATTGAGATATAATCATGTGCCCAATGATTTTTAGGAACATCTTTAAATGTTAAAGCTTGAGCATTAGATGTAGTATCTAAATTATAGCCTTTAACAACCATTGTTGCCATCTCAGCACGAGATACTTTTCTATTTGGCTTAAACATACCATCTGGATAGCCTTCTAATACACATTGTTCAGTTAAACGATTGATATCGCCAGAAGCCCAATAGCTGTTATATACATCAGGATATTGTTGAGAAGCAACATCAGCAGCAGCACCTGTCATGCCTAAACCAAAGCATGCAAATGGTTCTTTTGAAACGCTGATAACATCCATTGTAGTTGTTGAATATACATTTGGAGCAGCCTCACAATTATATTTAGGTAAGTCATTTGAATTAATTACAGGAGCAGCACCGCCTGTTGGGCAATCACATTCAACAGGTACACCCATATTTATAGGTGCAGCAGCACCTGTGCAAGCACAATTTGCACTTTGGCTTCTTTGATTTGGCACTAAAAGTGAGTCGCTAATTTCAGCGCCGTTTAATGCCTCCCCCACTTGTGCTTGATTAGCTTGTGAATAAATTGCATTCGGGTAAGCATAAGTTTGTTGATTTAAGGGTTTTGTTTCAATACATGGCGCAGCAGCACCTGTTGTACAGCCGCAGTCATCTTTCTTTTGTTCGCAACCGCAATCGGGTTTTACTTCTTCACAACCACAATCAGGTTTCTTTTCTTCACATCCACATGGAGCAGCGGCACCTGTTTGACAACCACAGTCGTCTTTTTTGTTAAACATACCATCAAAGAAACTTTTCTTTTCACATGCACATGGTGATTTATGGCATTTTTCGCATGTAGCATTGTCCGGAGTTACAATTGGAGTTGCTTGCTGATTTGCACAATCCGAATTAACAGGACATGCCGCAAATGTCATAGGTACAGTTAGCGCAAGAGCGCAAAATGTTGTAGTTGCACCTAATACTAATCTTTTTTTAATAGTCATTTTTCCTCCTTTTATGGTTTTTGTTAATTTGTTTCTTAAAATAAAAACGCACAATTTTATGTTAAAATTATGCGTTTTATTTAAATTGTATTCATTACCATAAAAGGTTATCTAAAATGCTAATTATTTTTAGTTATAAATAGACCTTTTGTGTTATTAATTATATTTCAGATAGCAAATAATCTGCCATCCATTGATATTCTCTATCTTCGCTTGCTAATGCTTTCAAAGGAGCAATTGAGCTTTCACCTATTCTAATTAGGCTCATTGCAACAATACCTCTTTGCAAACCTTTTAAAGTTCTTAATTTTTCAACAAGTGCATTTACAACCTTAGCACCCATTGAAACTATCGTATTTTCAACATCATTTTTAGTTGAATTATTTACGTCAGCCAATAAGTAATCTAATTTTTCAGATATGTTATCTTGTCTAATAATATTAGAATTTACAACAGCTTGCATAATTTTCCTCTTTTTCTTCTGATTTCTTTATAAGTATAAACAAAAAAAATCAAAAAATCGGATTTCCTTATACAATCTTTATACGGATATTAAAATTATTGTTTTGATGGATTTTGTAATTTATCATAAGATAAATTTTTAGCGTCCAAAATAAAGTCGCATAGCTCTCTTACGGCACCTTTTCCGCCACCAAAATTTGAAATATAATTGCAAACTTCCTTAACAGGTTTTACAGCATCATTAGGACAGCACTTTAAACCAACTTCCTTTAATACGCATATATCAGGCATATCATCGCCCATATAAGCAATTTCAGAAGGGTTAATATTATGTTTTTCACATAGCTCTTTTAAAGCCAAAATTTTATTTTTTTGCCCCATATATAGTTCTTGAATATCTATTTGCTGAGCTCTAATTTTTACAACGTTATTGTTTCTTGCTGTAATGATTGATGTAATAATCCCTGCTTTTGATAACATTACAACGCCAAGACCATCTTTTGCGTTGTATGTTTTAATTTCTCTGCCATCTTCCAAAAATGTCAAAGAGCCATCTGTCATAACACCATCCACATCAAATGCTACCAATTTTATTTTTTGTGCAATTGCTTTTAATTCAAGATTATTATTCATTTTTCACCGTATAAATTATTAATACACACTTTTATTCTACACCAAAAAGACTACTTTTTAAAAAATTATTTCAAATTTTAATCAAATAAGCCGACACATAGAAAGTACAAATAAACAAGAAAAGCTATGAATAATATTAAAAACATACGATTATCCAACGATAATTTTATTATCGAATTGGAGGAATCCTCATTAAAATTAAATTATAAAGACGAAGCAGATAAATATGTCATTGATATAAGCAATATGAACATAATTAATGCCACAAAAACAGCAATTTTTTGTTCAACTTACTGTTTTATTAAAAACTTCAAAAAGAAACTCTGCTGGCTTGTGAAAGATGAAGAAACAAAAAGAGCTATATCTATTCTTCGTCTAAAAAACGTTGAACAACAAATTAAAGACCAAAACAAAGAAAAGAAAGTTGTTCTTGCATCATGAAAATTTTAGAAAAAATACAACAAGAAAAAATTTACGGCATTATAAGAGAAGATGATAAAGAAATTGCATACGAGCATGCAAAAGCTTCTATTGATGGCGGTATTAAAGTTTTAGAGATGAATTGTCCGCTTGAAGTTACAAAAAAAATCTCAGATGAACACAAAGACGTTTTAATAGCTCAAGGCGGTATAATAACAACTCAACAAGCGCATAATGCCTTATCTGCTGGTGCTCAAATTATTGCAAGTCCGATATTTCAAACAAATTTAATTAGATTTGCATCATGCTATAACACATTCTTAATTCCATCGGTTACAACACCAAATGAAGCATATAACGCTTGGCAAGCAAGAATGTCATTAATTAAAATATATCCCGTAGCGGAAATGGGCGGTGTTGAATACATAAGAGAAATGGTAAAACCAATGCCGTTTTTGAGTTTATTACCTTGCGGTTTTGTAAAAATAGAAGAAATAAACGATTATCTAAAAGCAGGGGCTCAAGCAGTCGGAGTGGGTAGAGCCTTATATGCTGATAAAGATTATAAAGAAATTGTTGAAACAGCGAAAAATATCGTGGAAATGGTTAGATAATTTTAGGTCAACAGCGGAGTTAGCTCCGCTTATTTTTTTATTAAATAAACATTTAGTCAATTTTTTAACTTCATAGGTTTTATAGAGCTATGAAATTAAATTTTACATCTCAAAATTTTAAAGGCTATGATGCACTTCCCCTCAAAGCTATTCATCTTGAACAAACAACATCAGAACCCATAATAGATGAAATGAATTCTATTGCTCAAAATGAAGGTTTTGAAATCAGAAAATGGGATGACTATTATAAATGGGCGCAAGATTTTAAAATGATTATAGAAAAACAAGGAAAGCCCCATATTATCGCAAATAATCGAGTGGATTTAGGAAGCTTAGAAAATATCGAAAAAACATACGGGATTACAAGCGAAAGTCTTGATTTTATTGCAACGGGCGGAAATAGCTTCATTGGAAAATATCCTAATGGCGAAAAATGGATGTTAGTAGGCGAAAGCGAGCTTGAGACAAAAGACTTTCAATATTTATCAGAAAAATATGATGTAGAAATTGAAAATATTTATTCAATCCCTCAACAAAATTATCATCTGGATATGTTTATGCGCCCTATAGGATATCCTTATGTACTTATTGATAATCCAAAATTAAGCGAAAAAATGCTTTCAAATTCAAATATAAGACTTTCTCCTATGGATTATATTAATATAAATAAAAATTTTAAATATTTTGAGCAAGAAAGAAGCTTGCATTATGCTTCATATAAAGATACTATAAAAGCCTTAAAAAAAGCTGGTTTTGTACCTATTGAGATAGGGGGCGTTTTTGGTTCAGGGATTAATTTTATGAATGCAATTATAAACCAACATCAAAATGGCACAATCTCATATATAACAAATTCAACCGATTGCGATAGTCCTTATGTATCTTCAATGGAAAAACAATTTGAAGAACAATTGAGAAAAAAAATACCCAATTTAGAAAAAGTCTATTTTGTCCATGGCAAAAAGGAATATTATACGCAAGCAAGTAATTATATAATGGATGAACTTAATTATAGAGGCGGAGGCATTCATTGTATGACAATGGAAGAACCAAATTTTACAATTTGGGGATAAAATCATTTCTTAAATTGCATTTCATATAGTTTTTTATAATGTCCATCTTCTATATGCAATAATTCTTCATGTTTTCCAAGCTCAACAAGTTTTCCTTCATTAATTACAGCAATTTTATCGGCATTTTGTATTGTTGATAATCTATGAGCAATAACAAAAACGGTCTTATCTTTCATTAAATTATCAATTGCTTTTTGAACAATTGCTTCGGATTGATTATCTAAAGCAGAAGTTGCTTCATCTAAAATAACTATCGGAGCATTTTTTATAAATGCTCTTGCGATTGCTATTCTTTGTTTTTGACCTCCGGAGAGCAAAACGCCCCTTTCTCCGATATAAGTTTTTAAACCCAAATCCAATTCATTTATAAATTCATCTAAACAAGCGCTTGTTATTGCCTCTTTTAATTCGTCTTTTGTTGCATTTGGTTTGCCCATTAAAATATTTTCTTCAATAGTACCTGCAAAAAGAAAATTATCTTGCAAAACAATAGCAATATTATTTCTCAAAGATTCTATTTTATAATCCGCTATATTAACATTATCAATTTTAATTGCACCTTTTTTAAGTTTATAAAATCTTGGAATTAAATTTACTATTGTAGATTTTCCACCGCCAGAATTTCCAACAAGGGCAATGGTTTCACCTTTTTTCACTTCAAAAGAAATATCTCTTAAAACAGGTTTATCCTTTTTATATTCAAAAGTCACATTTTCAAATTTCAAACTATTATTTAAATTTTTAAACTCTATCGCATTTTCTTTATCTAGGATATACTCTGGAGCTTGTAAATTTTTAACCACACGCTCAAGCGCCAAAAGAGCCGTTTGCATGCTCTTTGCATTATTACCCAAGCCTTTAATTGGAGTATATAACATAATTAGAGCAGTAATAAAAGAAACAAAATTACCGCTTGTTATTTGCCCTGTTTGTATCAAATGACTACCATAACCAATTGCAAAACCAATACCCACAGATACAATCACATGCATCAGAGGCGACACACTCCCTGTTTTTTGAGTGATTTTTATTTTAAATTTAAATAAATTATCCAATTGTTTTGAAAATTTTGCATTTTGCAATTTATACAAATTAAATGCTTTTATTACCTTATTTCCGTTATATGCTTCATTATATGAAGTTATTACAACAGCATTTCCTGATTCTGATTTATTTGTAACTGATTTAATTTTAGATTTCATTCTTGTAAGCGGAACAATAGCAAGAATAAGCATTAAAATAGCTACAATTGATAGTTGCCAAGAGTTATAAATCAACACACAAACTAAAGATATAGATGAAAAAACTCTTGATATAATTAACTTAATGCCACCCAGAATACCTTTACACACACTATCTGCATCATTATTAAATCTTTTTAGGGAGTCGCCTGAAGTTTTAGTATCAAAATATGTAGAACTTTTATGCATTAATTTATCATACAAGGCACGTTTTAAATCATTTGTTACTTTAAATACAACCCAATCATTCATATATGTTGAAAGATAATTCAATAAACCTTGCACCGAAGTAAATAATATAATTAATAAAGGAATATACCAAGGAGATTGCATAGTTTCTTCAACCATTACAACATCCATGTATGGTTTTAAAGATAGCGCAATAACAGCATCCAAACACCCTATCGGTATTGCAAGCCCAAGGGCAATAACTGTTCTTTTCCAATATGGTTTTATAAATGGTAAGATTTTTTTATATGTGTTTATTGTTTCGTTGTTTAATAAATTCATTTTATTCCTTTATGCAAATCTTAGAGCTACTAGAGGTATTACTCTCTCTCTCTCTCTCTCTCTCTCTCTCTCTTACTGCCACAAGGCTTTTAGCCCTTTCTTTAAAATACTGCGCACAAGGTTTTTCAACAAAATGATATGTGAAAATACCTAAAATCAAAACTAGTACAAATGCAATAAAAGAATTAAACATGGGATAAGCATATACAAATTCAGAATTGGACACCCAAAAAGAATTCTTTAGCACAAATCTAACTACATTATGAGTCATATAAATAGAATAAGTATATTTTGAAATTTTACCCCAAAAATCATTATCTAAAATTCTTGAGAAAAATCCTCCTTTTAGAAGAAAACAAATAATTAATATTGCAAAAGTTACAATAAAAATCATATCATTTTTAAATTTAATTTTATGCAACATCAAATTATTAATAGTAAAATAAATGCACATAAATTCGATAACTGATAGAAATATTTTTTGATAAATATTAAAACTATAATTTTTTATTTTTTCAATATTATTCTTATACCATTCGCCAATAAAATATCCTATTCCAATCCCACCAATCGCTCTTAACATTCCAACATTAAAAATATAATAAAATGTTTGAGTATTATTATTTATTTTACCACCTTTAGCATGGATTAAAAATGAATAGCAGAAAAATACTGCACAAACTAAAAATAGATTTACTTGTTCTTTTTTGAATATTTTTAAAGAATAAAAAAGCGCAAGCAAAACCCAAAGCATGGAAGAAATATACCAAAAAACAGTAACATCGCCCCGTTTAAAAGCCAAACCCGTTCCGTCTAAACATAAAAAGCAAAGCAAATTATCATAAAAATGAAAATTGGTTAAGCGAAACAAAGAAGCCAAAAGAGTCAATAAAATTACAAAAATGAAAACAGGATAAAATCTTATAATTTTTTTCTTTACAAAATCTAAAGTATTTTGCTTTAAATTAAGCGTTAAAACAAAGAAAAATCCCGATAACATAAAAAACAAATCAACCGCCTTTTGCCCGTTTGATGTCGATATATGCATAGAATTTATAAACTCAATATCCTTAAAGGCACCCAAAAAACCATTCACATTATAAAAATGTAAAAATACTATAGCAATACAACCTATAACTCTTAAAAATTCTATATTTTTTATTTTTTGCATATTTTTATTTTAATCCCCATTACATTAATAACCTTATGGTGTCTCGGTCTTTTTCCCTCATTCTTAACAGAAAAAATTTTTTCCAAAAACCCGCTCTTTTGAAGTTCAACATCTTTAGAACAATCATTTTTAATAGAAAATTTATCAATTCCAAACAATTTATTTTTTAGTGTAATAAACAAATCTTTAATTGTTGCAAAATATAATATTTTTTTATTTTTTACATATTTATACTCACTTATTTTCAAAAATTCAACAACAGGATCGATATTATTATCCAGCAGAGTATTATTATTGTTATATCCGGTAAATTTAGCACAAGTATTTATTAGTTCTTGACGCATTTTTAGATAATTTTCAGGATTTTGTTTTGGATTATCAAAATCATAATCACAACAGCCTTCCAACAAATCTTTTTTCTCAACAGAATTTACAAAATTTTCCATTCCCGACCATCTTATATCAGTATCTTTGGCATGAGTTACAAGTCTCAACACCGGAGTCTCTAATGCTAATGCCGGCAAACATGTATGTAAATTGGGCGATATCACACAATGAGCCTGCTGAATTGTTTTTAGCCAAATTTTTGTTAGCTTAAGTCGTTCTTGATAAGAAAAATAAGGACTTAATTTCTTAGTTAACGAATAAACCGGTCTATCTGTTTTAGTTTTAATATATTCAACCACATTTTTTGGTGTTTCCACGCACAATATATAATCTTTTTTTTCTAACTCAGGATTCTTTTGTAAGGTTAATGTTAAACATCCTGAAAAATACGCAGGTATGTTTTCTTTATCTAACCATTCTTTTGTATCCATATCTCTACAACCAACAGGACCATTTTTTATTAAAAATTCTCTTACTTTTGGCGATAAAATTTCTTTCCTTATTTTAGAGCGTATAAACATTGACACAAGCAAAGGTTTTATAGTTTTTGGAGGTAAAAAATTCTTTGGTTTCCACATCCACCAAGCATTCATGATTAATTTTGTTATTTTACCTTTTTGAGGAGCAAAATTTTTTATCTGCTCTCTTTGCACAATCTCATCTATTCTTGGCAAAAATCTCATAGCTGCTATTACTTGAGCTTCATCGCCTATATTAATAGAATTATATCCAATTATTCCGTATGAAAAACTATTATCCACTATCTATTTGCTCCCTCTTAAGTTTATATCAATACTATTTGCTAGAAAACTACTCAACTTTTCAACCGTTTTTTCTTTTAATTTTCTTATAATGTCTTCATCATATTTATTTTTCAAAGCTTCTTCCAATTGCACCACAACAAATTCTGGATTTTTAAAATCATCCTTTTTAATAAATCGGTTTGCTTTATTTATTATCTCACCATAAAGTTCAATTTTTTTATTCCAAATTAAACCAACAGATGGAATATTTAAACTAGTTGCAATAATATTTGCGTGCATTCTCGCGCAAATTATGGCTTTATATTTATTAATTAAATCTACAAATTCTAAAGTTGTTTTAGGCCTTAAAGCCAGATATTCTTCACTAACAGGCAAGCCCATTTTCTCTAATATAGCTATTCCTAATTTATAATCGTTCGGAATACCATTGCAAAATATTTGCCATTTATAGTTCTTATTTTCTAATTCTTTAATTATTCTTACATATGCATTTACAATTTCATCTTCTGAAAAATTTACTCCGTAATCAGAAAAAATTTTACCTCTAATCACCCCAACACCAACTAAATCTTCTTTATTTGAAGTTATGGGATATTTTTCTTTTGACCACAGAGCTGAATCTCCTACTAAATCAATTTTATTTTTATCCGACACATACAAACCAAGCGTTTTTATATCATCACGAGTTGTTATAAGTTTTACACAATTTTTATTTAAAAAATATTTAAGTATTTTACAATGAATATTTTTATCATTATACCCTTCAATACCAACAGCATTTAACATGACAGGAATTTTTTTCTTCTCGCAAAAATTTATTATATACGAAATTGGTATGCTAAAAAATTCAAAGTTATACTTAACAATCCCGCCACCACAAAAAATAACAACATCAGCATCGCTTAATTTAGAATTTAAATATCTTTGAATTTGTTTCTTAAAAAAAATATATTTTATTATCCAAAACAAAGAATAAATTAATAACAAAATCCCCTTATATTCTTTATTTATAAACCTAAATCTTTGATTGATTTCATCTTTTAATTTTTTATTTGGATATAGTTCAATATCAGAAACCAGTGTTCTTTCTGCATTACAAATATTATCCACCAACATTTTTGTTGTCTCAAAAATGACTTTATCACCAAGTTTATTGGTATTTGTATATTTTACAAGAACAACTTTTTTCATTTTTCCATAATCTCTTCAATCAAATCAACAACTCTTTTAGACGCTTGACCATCTTCCATACAGCCTTTATCTTTTAAAAATTGTTCAAGCTTAACAGAATATTCGCCCATATCAAATTTTAAAATATTTTGAGCTAACTCATCATTTGTTTTAGCAACAGGGAATGGAGTTTCTTCTAAAGGATAGAAAAATCCTCTATCATTATTAAAATATTCAACATCGGTTGCAAAAATAAAAGCAGGTTTTCTTGTCAACATAAAATCAAAAATACAGCTTGAATAATCAGTTATTGCAACATCACTTGATACAAGCAATTCTTGAATATCAGGATATTCGCTAACATTAATAACATCATCTGAAAAATTAAATAATATATCTGCTTGTTTTTTTAGATGAGGGTGCATTCTAACAAGCAGAACAAAATCTTCACCAAATTTTTCTTTTAAAGCTTTTAATAATATCTTAGAGTGCAAACTATAACAATCTAGTTTAAAATTATCTCTAAAAGTAGGTACATATAAAACAATTCTTTTATTTTTAGGAATTTCATATTTTTCATAAATACTTTCTTTAATTTTTAAAATTTCTTCTTGAGGTTTAAAAAATATATCATTTCTTGGATGACCATATTTTAAAATTGGTCCATTATATGTACAAAAAGAAGTTTTAAAGACTTCATCTTCAAAATCGCTATTAGAAAGCAAAACATCAGTATAATTAGCATCTATTTCAGAAAGTGTTAACACATCAGAATTTACAACATTGTGCATTTTATCTATTGCAATTCCAATTCTTTTTATTCCCAAAGAACCATGCCAAGTTTGCAAATAATATTGACCTTGCTTTTTTGCCCATCCTCTTTTTAAATATTCATTTGATTGAACATTTCCAAGAATTAATTTAGCTTCTGCAAATTCTTTAATAACTCTTCTACCTCTATAATTAACCAACCTAACTTCATCGGGAAAAGAAGATTTATCCACATTGTCTACACCTCTTAGCGCCCAAACAATTTCATAATCTAATTTTCTTTTTAAAATCTCATCAATAATATATTTTGGGTTGCAACCATATAAATTTTTGCCATTAAAATTATTTACGACTATTCTATTTTTCTTGATAGGCAAATCAGAATAGAAAATCTTAAATAATTTTTTTCTATCTATTTTTATAATTGGTTTACCAAACAATATAAAGCATTTTTCATAGCCTCTATTTCTAATAGCAATTAACCACTCAAGAAATCTCAATAATGTATTTTTTTTCTCTATTTTCATATCCCTACTTGACAGTTGATTAATAAAGCTAGAAATCACACTATCAAACATTTCTTTAAGAGAAACCTTAGCGCTCCAGCCAAGCAATTTTAACGATGAAGAATCCAATTGCCAATTTGTAGATGTCGGATAAACCGTATTTTCTTTCAAATCAAAAATAAGCTTTGATGACGGATAAAGAACTGATAAATTTTGCGCTATATCTTTAATTTTACTTGTAGCATTTTCATTTGCAACGTTATATGCTTTTCCATTTTCGCCATTTAACAACAAGATTAATATTGCAGAAATAGTATCTGTTATATAACAAAAACTTCTGATAACCTCAGCAGGAGTATTTAACACAATATCTTTCTTTTCAACTATACATCTTGCAAAATAAGCAAATACTCTCGTATCGTCATAATCAGCATTTGAAGCTATTACTTGAGATAATCTTGCTATTTTGACAGGAAGATTAAATTCTTTAGAATAATAGCTGCAATATGATTCGGCTGTTCTTTTTCCCATTTGATATGAACTTCTAGGTTTTAAAATATCAATATAGCCTAAATCTTCTTCTTTTGTGAGTCCTCTATCTGCTTCAAGCTCTCCATACACTTCCATTGAAGACAAATAAACCATACTCTTAACATTTTTATTTTTAGCAAATTCAAGAATATTTTTTGTACCTTCAAGCGCAACATTCAATGTTTCAACGGGATAATCAACAAAATATTTAGATGAAGTATTGCTTGCACAATGAACCACAAAATCAACTTTTTCTCTTAATTTTATTGGTTTTGTAATATCTTGAACAATTAATTTTATTTTTTTGTTTTGAATTTCTGAATTAAAATACGACTTAGCTTTAGCTTTATTTTTAACAAGTGCAATGATTTTTATATT
>CALUZF010000036.1 GCA_944325165.1 Candidatus Gastranaerophilales bacterium | reverse complement strand
ATACCTGCTACAACGTCTTCACCTTGTGCATTTGTTAAATATTCGCCATAGAATTTATTTTCACCTGTTGCAGGGTTTCTTGTAAATGAAACACCTGTTGCACAATCATCGCCCATATTACCAAATACCATTGATTGAACATTAACAGCAGTACCAAAATTATGGTCGATTTTATTCATATTTCTATAAGCAACCGCACGAGGAATGTTCCAAGATTTAAATACTGCTTCAATTGCTTCTTGCAATTGAACATAAGGATCTTGAGGAAATTCACGACCTGTAACTTCTTTAATTAATTGTTTATAAACAGGAATTAAAGATTTTAAACCGTCAGCTGAAATTTCTGTATCTTCTTTAACACCTTCGCGTTCTTTAACTTTTTCAAGCTCAGATTCAAAATATTTTTGTCTATCCATTTCCCAAGCAACAGAACCGAACATTGTTAAAAATCTTCTGTATGAATCATAGCAAAAACGGGGATTATTTGTTAATTTAATCATTGCTTCAACAGTTGTATCATTTAAACCTAAGTTTAAAATTGTTTCCATCATGCCAGGCATTGAAACTCTTGCTCCGGAACGAACAGAAACCAACAACGGATTAACAGAATCGCCAAATTTTTGTCCTTTTTGTTGTTCAACAACTTTAAGTGCTTCTTTTACTTCATCCATTAAGCCTTCTGGCATCTTGTTTCCATGATTAATATAATCCATACAAGTTTCAGTAGTAATAGTTAACCCCGGAGGAACAGGTAAGCCCAAATTTGTCATTTCTGCAAGATTTGCGCCCTTTCCGCCAAGGAGATTTCTCATATCTGCATTACCTTCCTTAAAAAGCCATACACGTTTTTGCATTAATTACCTCCTGTTTCTATATACTTAAATTTCTCTTATTTTTTTCAAGCTTGTAAAAATCTTATCAAAAACATATATATTTTACAAATAAAATAAAAGCCCGTTATAAAACGAGCTTTAAACTATCTTTGATTAATCTTCTGCTTAACATCCATTAAACATTCAACTAAATCTAATCTATCTTGTTCACCTAATTCTACCAAAGGACGTCTTACATAATTTTGAATAACATCCAATTTAGATAATAGCGCCTTAATAGGAGTAGGATTTGGTGCCATAAATATCTTTTTAAATAACGGATAAAGTAATTTATGCATATTAGAAGCAGCATAAACTTGACCGGATTTAAAATTATGAATCATAGATTTAATTTCACAACCTACCACATGAGAAGCAACCGAAACAACACCATGAGCTCCAATTGACATCATAGGTAACGTTAAACTGTCATCGCCAGAATAAATAGCAAAATCATCTGGACATAACATTCTAATTTCAGACACTAAATCTAAATTAGAATTTGATTGCTTAACAGCAACGATATTAGAATATTCTTTCGCTAAAAATGCAATAGTTGATGGTGCCATATCAATACCTGTTCTTCCGGATATATTATATAAAATTATAGGTATATCAACGCTTTTTGCAATTGCACCAAAGTGTTCAATCAATCCTTGTTGAGATGGTTTATTATAATACGGAACAACAGATAATATAGCATCTGCACCGAGTTCTTGTGCTTTTTTTGAAGAGCGAACAGCAGTTTCTGTTGAATTAGAACCAGCTCCCATAATTACATTGCATTGACCAGATACAGTAGCTTTAACACAATGTAAAATTTCATATTCTTCTTCATGTTCTAAAGTCGGGCTTTCGCCTGTTGTACCTACTACAACAATGCCGTCGGTTTGTTGTTCTAACAAGTGTTTAGAAACTTTTTCAACAGATTCATAGTCAACTGCCCTTGATTCATCCATTGGCGTTACCATAGCGGTAATTAATTCACCTAAATCACATCTTAGTGTCATAAAGTTTCTCCTTACTTATTAGTATAATTCCATTTCAATTACTTTTTGAGCAATTCGTACAGTATTTAATGCTGCGCCAATTCTTAAATTATCTGCTACGCAGAAGAAATCAAGCCCTTTATCAAAAGCTATTGATTTTCTCATTCTACCAACATAAACAGGATTTTTACCTGCAGCATCTTTAGGGGTTGGATATGTATATGTAGATACATCGTCCCTAACTTCAACTCCATCAGTATTTTTCAATAATTCTCTTGCTTCATTAACATCAACATCGTTTTCAAATTCAACACTAACTGCTTCAGAATGACCTATATAAACAGGAACTCTAACTGCAGTACAAGAAATTTTAACATTTTCATCAAAATGAAGAATTTTTCTTGTTTCATTTGTTACTTTCATTTCTTCTTTTGTATATCCATTTTCACAGAATACATCAATTTGAGGTATAACATTAAAAGCAATTTCATACTTAAATGCAGATGGCTCATAAGGCATACCTACAAGATTTGTTTTTGTATTGTCAGTTAATTCATTAATTGCCTTTAATCCAGCACCAGAAACAGCTTGATATGTTGATACAATCATTCTTTTAACTTTGTATTTATCATCCAACGCCTTTAAGGGAAGCATTAATTGAGATGTTGAACAATTAGGATTAGCAATAATTCCATGGTGTTTTCTTAAATCTTCATCATTAACACCTGCAATAACTAAAGGAACATCCTCATCCATTCTAAAAGCAGAGGAATTATCAATAAATACACAACCTTTAGAAGCAGCAATCGGAGCATATTTTTTACTTGTTTCACCACCTGCAGAAGCTAAACAAATATTAACATCATCAAACGCTTCTGGTGTTGTTTCAATAACTGTATATTTTTGTCCTTTAAATTCTAGCGTTGAACCTGCACTTCTTTTTGAAGCTAGAAACTTAATTGAATTATATTGGACGTTATTTTCATCTAAAATTTTTAAAATTTCTCGTCCAACAACTCCTGTTGCACCTAATACGGCAATGTTTGGTAATGCTTTTGTCATAGTATGTTCTCCAATCCATAGAAAAATTGATTATTTTTGTATATATGTTTTACGGCAATTTCTACACCGGACATGTAACATTCACGATTAATTGTGTCATGATGAATTTTTAATATTTGTCCGTCAGAACCAAATACAACTTGTTGAGAAGCAACAAACCCAGGCATACGAAGTGCATGGATTTGAATTTTGCCTTTTCCATCTTCTTGAAATTCACCGCCACGAGCACCTTTTATTGTTTCTTTTTCATCACAATTTCCTAATTTGAAATTATCATTATTTTTCATCATTAATTGAGCTGTCTTAATTGAAGTACCGGAAGGCGCATCTTTCTTTTGATTATGATGGTATTCAATTATTTCAGCATTTGAAAAATATTTAGATGCTTCAGCAGCAAATTTCATCATTAAAATTGCACCAATAGAAAAATTAGGAGCAATAATAACGCCAACATTAGCATCTTTAGACATTTTTTCTATATCTTCTACTTGCTCTTTAGATAGTCCTGTAGTACCGATTACTGATTTAACACCTAATTTTATATATTTTTTTACATTTTCATATATTACACTTGGTTGAGTGAAATCAACCACAACATCGGGGTTATGTTTTTTAATTGATTCTTCTAAATTATCTTCTACAACAACATTTTCAGATAATTGTTTTCCAACGCCAAACATATCAATTGCACAAACTAATTCAAAATCCTTATTGTTAATAGCAAGATTAACCACTTGAGAGCCCATTTTACCGTTTGCTCCAACTACACCTAGTTTTATCAAAATACCTCCTTTGCTCGTCAAAATAGTATATCATGTCATGATAAAAAAATTCAAGAATTTTAAAAGGCAAAATTATTCTTTTAGCATACTTGTATTTTTGGAATTTAGATAATAAAATAGAAATCTAGATGTTGTTAGTAAATAGTGTTGAAAGGGTATCAAATATGGACATCGCAAGCATACAAAATGTTCGTGGCATGAGCATACACGTACACAAAAATAACCATGCTCCAAAACAAAATTCCACAAATTTTATTTCAAATAAAAATTTATGGACATCAAATGCAACTAATGCAGTCAAAATGAATAACTTTAACTATGCAAGAACAATAAGTTTTGGCGCTTCGCTCGGTGTTGCCATAAAAGATAATACAAAAGATATGATAACATGCGGTAATGAAAAAGTTGGCGAAGCAGTCGATGTAACTTCATTGCTTTTTAACACTCAATCAGATAGAGTTATCCCTGGTGATACAGCAAAATCAAATACAATGATAGGTTCAAGATTTGTTAGAAATCAAGCTAAAGCAATCGGGGCAAATACATTTGAAAAAACACAAGATAATCTTTTTGAAATGACAGTTAGAGGCGATGACGCTAAATCATATTCAGATCGTTCAAAAAAAATAATTCAAGATGTTAAAGTAGTAATTACTCCTGTAAACAAAAAAGGACAAGGCACAAGAGAACAAATACATGTAATAAACACTAAAGGAAATAAAGGCGATAATTTTGTTGCCGTTATCAATGACGGTAAAAATGTTTTAATGACAAACGCAGGTACAATACAAAAAAAAGACCAATCACAAGGAAAATTAATTGTATCAGCAGAACAAGAAAAAAATATATTTAAACCTTTTGAAGTTAGTCCCATTACTGCTGTTAAAAATACACCTATGCCATCAATAGGCGAAGGAACAGAAATTGTAATCGGTATGGAAAACGGAAGATTT
The DNA here is from genome assembly GCA_944325165.1 of Candidatus Gastranaerophilales bacterium. GTDB lineage: Bacteria > Cyanobacteriota > Vampirovibrionia > Gastranaerophilales > Gastranaerophilaceae > RUG14156. Next base: position 7,708 of record CALUZF010000036.1, on the reverse strand, counting down.
GTAAATGAAATTAAGGCTTCAATAAAAGAATTTGTGAAAAAAATTGAATCAGGCGAAATCGTTCTTCCGCAATTTGTTGCCGCGCCAAACGCAAAAGATACTCAATTGATAATGCTTGCTGGTGGTTTTGGTTCACGTGCAGAATATGCAAATGCAATTTCAGATAGCATTATCAATGGAACACAAGATGGTGCAATCTCCACAAAAGGTGTATTTAGAACAGCAACAGGTCTTACACCAATGGAAACAACTTTTGTAACCCTACATAAAGCAGGTTTATTAGATTGCTCTAAAGGCAAAATCGGCATAGGAAAAAATATAAAATTCTATTTAAATAAAGGTCAAAATAGGGGTAATGGCGAATTTAGCGCAGATTTGTACAAAACAATGACAAAAGAAGGAAGAAAATCTGCAATATTATTCCCAAATGACTCAATGAGCAGAATGACAAATGCGGTTATTGAAGCAAATAATATTATGAACACAGGAAAAGCAGCAATTGTTTTAATAGCAAAAAAAGTAAAAGCTCAAGATTGCATTAAAACATTTGGCATAATGAAATACGATCCTGAAACTAAAGTTATTCAAGGCTTTGCTGAAAAACCTGAAGTTATTCCAGAAGGATACGCAGATGAAGATGGTATGTGTGTAACTAATACATTCCAATTTGCGGTATCTGATAAAGCATTTAAAGTTCTTGACATGTTAGAACCTTATTTTGTTACAAGAGCAGGCAAAAAAGAAACACGTGATTGGTCAAAACAATACATTCCAATTATTAAATTACTAACAGAAGAAAATGACGAAAAAGTAATTAGAGATGAACTTGCAAAAATATTAGACAATGATCCAAAAAATATATCCGAAGGACTTGTAACATATTTAAAATCTCTACTCGAAGGACAAAAAATATATGCCGTTCCAACAGATGAAGCTTGGGCAGATTGCGGAACACTAAACGCATTATATGATACAACAATGAAAATTGTAAGCGGTGCTTTTAAATTAGAAGATTTTGAGCAAGAACATGCACAAGAATGCGTAAACACTCAAACAGGTCTAATCGCTTCAACACCAGAACAAAAGAAAGAAATAGAAGAAAAATACGATATAGATGGTCAAGTTATGGTTGCACATCCTGCAATCAAAATCACTGATGATGATGTCAAAGATGTAGCTGTAACTATCAACTATGTATAATATAATTAAACCCCTCTAGTTTGAGGGGTTTAATTTTTAAAATTCATTTAAGATTAATTCTCTTTTCGACCTTATAAGCTCTTTATTTATTGAGTTTCTATATGAAATAGAGCCTACTATATCCATAATAACAGTTTTCATTGTAGCTTCAGATGTAAGCTTATAAAGCATATCAACACTTACAGCGTCAGCGCCATATTCAAAAGCAGATTTAACAGTCTTATCATTCATAGCAGAAGATGTCATAATCGGCAATTTAGTGTGTTTAGTTAGTTCATTCATATTTTTTATAGAAGCTTGCGCGCTTTCTATCATTAAAGAAGAATTTTGAGGAGACTTTTTGTAACCTTCTGTTTGAATTAAATCAACACCTAAAATCTCCAATTTTTTAATTAAATTTAATTGCTCATCTAAAACGGCAAACGCAGGGATTGTAACACAAATATAAACATCATATTCATTCAATAATCCCATTATTTCTAATGTAATATCATAAATTTCTTCAGCAGAAAACTTTTTACCGTTTTTATAAACATTCAAATAATTTCCGATTTGAATTCCATCAGCGCCCCATTTAGCAGCTTGAAGAGCTTCAAAAGGATGAATGGTTGTAACAAAAACAGGTAACTTTGTATTGTTTCTTGCAATGTCATAAACTTCTTTTTTAAAAGGTATGTCAACAGCGCTCGCTTTGGCGCTTTGAGCAGCTCGACATAATTTTGCAATACTGTCAAGATTATAGTTGTTTAATCCAGCAGAGATTTTAATCGCCCTTTTTTCCCTGAGATGTTTCTTGAATACTTCAATTCCCATCATTAATTCCTTTTTTCCACTCTAGTTGAATTTTAACACACCTAAATATTATGTGCAATGTGAACAAAAATTTAATATGTTAACATTCATGCATAATTAAGGATATGATATGTATAATTATATAAAAACAAAAATTGCAATTTTATTGCTAATTTTAACTACTTTTTTAAATTTTAATTGCCTCGCATTTGAATATAATTCACAAGAAGAAAAAAATGTAATAGAAATATACGAAAAAACCCTGCCTTCAATTGTTTCAATTGAAGCTGAAATAGATAGAGGAACATCGGGAGGAACAGGTTGTATCATTTCAAAGGACGGAATTATATTAACAAGCTCGCATGTTATAGATAATGCAAGAAATATAACCGTTACAACGCATAGCGGAAAAAACTATACCGCAAAAGTTCTAGCTGTATTAAAAAATAAAAACGATTTAGCTCTCATAAAAATTGATACAAATGAACCGCTTTCGCTTGCAAAATTTGGCGATTCGGACGATATAAAAGTAGGGCAAAGAGTGCTGACAATAGGATGTCCTTTCGGTTTTAGAGACACTCTAACAACAGGAATAATATCAAGAATAGATTATGAAAGAAATAAAATCCAAACAGACGCTGCAATAAATCCAGGGTGCTCGGGAGGACCATTACTAAATTTAAAAGGTGAAATTATAGGAATAAATCAATCAATATATAATCCAGATAATAACCGTTCAAATATCGGTATTGGTTTTGCACTTCCTATAAATTATGCAATAGATTTTATTGCAAAGGCAAATAAACAACTTGCAAGTATAAAAATAAATTAATTCAAAAGAAAATTTCTAATATACTTATATGTCAAAATTAATTCATCATTATCTAACTTTTTGACCATTTCACAAATATCAGCCCTTAAATTAATTACATCTTGTAAATGATAAAATTCAAATAAATCCTTAGGTTCAACACAAAGAGCATTTGCAAGTCTCTCGATTAAATCTGCTGAAGGGAAATTTTTTCCGCTTTCAATACAACTAATGTGTTTATCATCAACATTAACTAACTCTGCAAGATGAGCTTGCGTGTAATTATATTTTTTTCTAAGTTCTTTAATTTTTCTACCAAATAATATTTTAATATTTGTCACCATTATCCCCTTTTCAAATATTTTAGATAGTTTTAGAAAAGTTATAAATGGTGTATTGAGTAATTTATTGACTTTTTTCTACTTAAAATGTAATATTATTTACTAATAGGGTAATTTTTAATTAATTTATTACTTAATTTATTGAAATATGGGAAAAAATACATGAAAAAGATTTTTTATCTGGCGTTTTCGCTTGTCGAAATAGTTGTAGCATTGATTATAATTAGTGTCATAACAGCAGCTCTGGCACCTATCATAACTAAGAAAATGAAAAGCACAGGTGTAACAATAGGTGGTGGCGGAGATGGTGGAACTCTGCAAATGAATTGTGATGATTTTGGTCCAGAGTGTGGATTATGTTATCCAAACAAATGTATATCTTGTGTTAAATCATGTTTAGATACTCAAGCACTCGATATTGCAGGCTGTAAATGTAAAGATTGCAATGATAGCATTGATATGTTTGGACCAAATTGTCTAAAGTGTGACATTTCAAATTGTTCAAAATGTATATCAAGTAATTATGTTAATAGTGGTCAATGTACAATATGCCCCATTGGAAGTTATTGTGATGGTACAACTAAAAAAACATGTGAAAATGGTAAATATACCGATGCTGAAGGTCAAACTGTTTGCAAAAACTGCGAAGCAGGATATTATTGTACAGATGGCGAAAAGAAAGAGTGCACTGAGGGTACATATTCTGCTACAAATAGCTCAAGTTGTACAACATGTCCTAAAGGATATTATTGCCCCGGGAAAAGCGATAAAATACAGTGTAGCGGAAATCAATATCAATCAGCCACAGGTAAAACAAGTTGTTTGTCATGTGGATCAGGAAAATATGTATCAAGTGATAGAACACAATGCAAAACTTGTGAAGCTGGGTATAAATGCACAGGTGATGGTACAAAAGTAGCATGTGGGGCAGGTACATATCAGCCAAGCACGGGACAAAGTACATGTATAACTTGTGCCGCAGGTTATACATGTTCAGGAACTAGTCAAACAGTTTGTCCTGCAGGAGGTTATTCATCTTCAGCAGGTTCTACAAGTTGTACAACATGTCCTAAAGGATATTATTGTACAGGCGGAACAAATAAGACTGCATGTGGAAATGGAAAATACAATGATTTAACAGGACAAGGTTCATCATCTGCATGTAAGACATGTTCATCAAAGACTGCAAATTGTACTGCATGTAATTCAACAACAGGGGCATGTACAGCATGTGCTAGTGGGTATGAATTGAAAAATGGGGTGTGTGAGCAAGGAAGTAATGAGTTACTATATACGTATACAGGAAGCTATTCTGAAGTTATCAACAGTAATGGCAAACAAAAGATTTATTTAAAAACATCAGGAACATTTAAATCATTAAATTCAAAAAAAATGACTCTATTTTTAGTCGGTGGTGGCGGAAATGGTACAGGCTATGGAAGTCGGGGTGCTGGTGGTGGCGGTGGTGGATACACCAATCAAACATTATTCACTTTTAGCACGAATACATCATATGATGTCATTATAGGTGGTGCAACTCAAGCAACATACTTTTCTTCACTAGTTGCAAATCCAGGCGAAAATGCGAACATAAAAAACGGTGGTGCAGGAACAGGAAAAGGAGGAGAAGCGTTAAGTTACGGTTCATCAAAAAACAATGGTGGCGATGGAATACAATTTGATGGCGAATGGTTTGGAGGCGGAGGCGGTTCTGGAGCATGGGGAGATTGGGCATCAGATGGAAACGGCGGACTTGGCGGAGGCGGAGATAAAGGAGAGCCGGGTGAACCTAATACAGGTGGCGGAGGAAGTGGAACACACCCAGGTTATCCAGGTGGTTCGGGAGTTGTAATAATTCTAGAAAACTAAATTTTTCATATTATTTTTTTAAACCATACAGGAGGGATTTATCTCTCCTTTTTCTTAATAAGAGCTTTTTATTGTACCACCGCCCAAAACAACATCTTCATCATACAAAACAACAGCTTGAGCAGGTGCAATTGATGAAATTTTATCTTTAAATTCCACTTTAATTTCATTATCAAATGGATACACCACAACATCCACAGGGTTTGATGCAGAGCGAATTTTAGCCTTTGCTTCAAATGGTTTAATTGGGTTATTAAGTGCAACCCAATTAATATCATTTGCAATTAAACCCTTGCAATATGTTTCATCTTTAACACCAACTATAACAGAATTTGTTGATGAATCTATTTCTAATACATATAATGGCTCACTATAAGCGATTTTTAAACCTTTTCTTTGTCCTATTGTATAATTCCAAATGCCGTTATGATAGCCTAAAACATTGCCAAATCTATCTTTTAACTCTCCTATTTTAGGCTCAACATCAAATATTTCAGAATAATCACCTTTATAAAAATCTTGGCTGTCTTGTTTTTGTGCAACAGGAATTTTATTATCCAGAGCATATTTTCTAACATCTTCTTTTTGCATAGAGCCTAGCGGAAATAAAATATTTTTTAATTCATCTTGAGATAACCTATATAAAAAATATGTTTGATCTTTTTTAGGATTTATTCCTTTTTTTAACTCCCATCTGCCACTTTTAGAATTATATTCATTTCTTGCATAATGACCTGTTGCAAATTTATCAAATTCAATTCCCATTTTTTTAATAGCATTAGGAAAAGCGCCGAATTTAATCAATTTGTTACACATTACGCAAGGATTAGGAGTTAATCCTGAAATATATTGATTTTTAAATTCTCTAAAAACAATATCATCAAAATCACGAGCTAAATCGACAACGTAAAAATCACAACCAACATGGTTACAATTAGCCCTTGCATCTTTTTCTTCTTTAATTTTATCTGTTCCATAACATGAATTTGCAATGGTTTTAATCTCACCATCATAAATTTTCATCATCGCACCAATAACATCATGACCTTGAGATTTTAATAAATGCAATGCAACGGCAGAATCAACCCCGCCTGATACTCCAACTAAAATTTTCATGACAAAATCATATCATAAATTAACAATTTAATACAAAAGCCTTGATTTTTTTTATTTACTCGATATTATTAGAATAACAATACTTATGAAAGGATGTAGAAATGTCAGTATATTGCGAAATCTGTGGAAAAGGTTCACTAAAAGCAGCTAAGATTTCGTTCTCTCATAAACAAAATGTTCACAGACAATTACCTAATTTGCAATCAGTAAGAGTTAGATTAGCAAATGGAACAGTTAAAAAAATGTCTGTTTGCACATCTTGTATCAGAGCAGGCAAATTCACTAAAGCTTAAGTGAAAGTTTTATAAACAAAAATTGAAAGACGGTTGAGATTATTAATTTAAGGATTGATCACGCCGTCTTTTTAAATTATATGGGGAGAATTAATTGAAAATAGGAATTTATTTAGGCGACATCAAAAAGCCTCAATCTGTTGGAGATTTAACTTTTGAACTATCTTTTGTCGAAGAACTTTTAAAACAAGACACAACACATAATTTTGTTTTTTATTATTTTGGTGATAAAAAATTATTCAAAAACCAAGAAAATGCAAAATTTGTAAATTTGAAATATTATAAAAAACCCGAATTAGGGCTTCATCCTATATCATTAAAATTCTATAAAACACCTTTTTGCTCACTAAATTACAGATTAAAAAAAGACAATATCAACGCTGTGTTTTTTCTTGCTCCATATCTTCATGAGCATATTGAAATACCTTATTTTGCAGCTATAAGAGATGTTGCACATAGAATTTTACCGCATTTTCCAGAATATAGCGCAAATAGCGTTTTTGAGAGAATGGATAAAAAATTAAGTATGTTTTTATCAGGCGCAACAAGGGTTCTAACCTGCAATCAAGTAGCAAAAAATGATATAATTACTCTCTACAACATAATCGATGAAAATATTGAGGTAATAAACTTGCCTTATCCAAATTGGATTGAAAAAGTTAAAGACGACGAAAATATACTAAAATGGAATAATTTAACAAAAAATAATTATATATTCTATCCTGCACAATTTTGGACACATAAAAACCATATAAGACTAATTTTGGCAGCTCAAATTATGAAAGAGCAAAACATGAATTTAAAAGTTGTTTTTAGCGGTATGGATAGAGGAAATAAATCGTATCTAATAAAACAAGTTAAAAATCTTGATTTAGAAAATGATGTTATATTTTTAGATTATGTTAATCAAAAACAACTAGCTTCATTATACAAAAATGCTTATGCGCTAGTGTATCCTTGCCTTGCTGGGCCAGATAGCATGGTAGCTCTTGAAGCTCTTTATTTTAATTGTCCTGTATTAATATCAGACCATATTGGCTACAATCAGCAACTTAAAAAAGCGGCTCTTTATTTTAATCCGCTGGATGAATCAGATATAATTAAAAAAATTGAAGAATTAAACGATTTAGCAACAAAAGATGACTTAATTAATAAAGGTCACGCTATAATTAAAGAAAATACAAGCCAAAAATACATAGACAAATTTTTAAATATAATGGATAGTTTTTATTTAACAAGACAATGCTGGTCATTGGAAGAAAGTTACAAAGGTAAATGAATATAAT
>CALUZF010000035.1 GCA_944325165.1 Candidatus Gastranaerophilales bacterium | reverse complement strand
GATGTCGCAATTATATTGGGCTCCGGATTGGGTTGTTTTTGTGATGATTTAAATGGTATTAGAATTAAATATTCTGACATTCCTCATTTTGGCTCATCAGATGTTAAAGGACATAAGGGCGAATTATTATTTTGTGAAATCGAAGGCAAATCTTGCGTTATTATGCAAGGAAGATTTCATTTTTATGAGGGAAATTCTTTGCAAGTTGCCACTTATCCTATTAAAATATTTAAAAAATTAGGAGTAAAAACCCTTTTTATAACAAATGCCGCAGGTGCAACCCATAAAGAGCTCAATATAGGCGATATTATGTTAATTACAGACCACATTAATTTTATGGGTACAAATCCTTTAATCGGAAAAAATGATGATACGCTAGGTGAAAGATTTCCTGATATGAGCAATTGTTATACTAAAGAATTGCAAAAATTAGCGCTTGATTGCGCCGGAGAATTAAATATCGATTTAAAAGAGGGCATATATCTTGCAACAACAGGTCCAAGCTATGAAACAAAAGCAGAAGTTAAAGCATTTAGATTATTAGGTGCTGATGTTGTAGGAATGAGCTCTGTTCCTGAAGCAATTGTATCTAATTATTTAAAAATGAATACCGTAGGTTTTAGCACAATAACAAACCACGCCACAGGAGTAAGCGATAAAACACTTTCTCATCAAGAAGTTATTGATATAGGTAAAACCACAAGCAAAAAATTAAGCAAATTAATAAAAATGATGATTTCTAAAATATAAAAAAGCCCTGCTCTAAGCAGGGCTTTAAAATTATTAACCTATAACAGGTGCGACAAATGTTCTTGTTGCAAGCTCTTTATCAAGAGCAAATAAACCGCTCTTATCATCTCCGATTAATTCCAATTGAGCAATTACACCGCCTACATTTGCTTCTTCTTCAACTTGTTCTTTTAAATACCAATTTAAAAATATTAAAGCAGCTCTATCTTTTTCTTCTTCTGCCACATCCATTAGAGCATTTATTCTTGATGTAACATATTTTTCATGTTCTAAAACAGCTCTAAAAGCATCTAATGGAGAGTTCCAAGAAGATTGAGGTTTTTCAATTGCTTCAAGTGTAATACATCCGCCTCTTTCAATTACATAATCAAACATGCCCATTGCATGAGCGTGTTCTTCTTGTACTTGAACATCCATCCAATTTGCAAAACCAACCAAATTAAGATTTAAAAAATATGCTTTCATTGATAAATAAAGATACTCAGAAAATAATTCTTTATTTATTTGATCCAAAAAAGCATTTTGCATTTTTTCGCTAAACATTATTTTTCTCCTTTTAACCTATTATTTCTTATTATTGAACATATAAACGCACCTAAAATAAACACAAGCCCAATAAGCCCTGTTATTATTTCAGATACCTCATGGAATGATGAAATAAACATTATCAAAGCTAAAGCGCCTATTGCATAATGAGCGCCATGTTCTAAATAAATATATTCTTTTAAAGTCTTTTTTTCAACAAGCATTATAGTTAGCGAACGAACAAACATAGCGCCTATTGATAAACCAATTGCTATAATTACAACATCTTTGCTAAGGGCAAAAGCTCCCAAAACGCCATCAAGCGAGAATGAAGCGTCAATTAATTCCAAATATAAAAAATTCACAAAACAAGAATTTGCAAAATGAAATCTTGGCGAACAGCTTGCAATTTGAGCTTTTTTATCTGCGTGGTGCTCTAGGAAAGCAGCAAACCCATCAACAAGAAGATATATGATTATTCCCCAAATTCCTGCAACTAAGACTTCATGTTTATATTCCATAGCCACAAAATTATGAGCAAAATAGAGCATTAATAAAGTTAAAACTACATTTAAACCCCTAACCCTACCTAAAAGCGCGAATTTATTTTCCAAAAAATCAAACCAATGAACCTCTTTATTATGATTCATAAAGAAAGTTAAAAATAACAACATCAAAAATGTTGCGCCGAATGTAATAATCGGAGGATGTGAAATATGTAAATAATGAGCATATTTATCAGGGTCATTTATGGCAATATTAATTACATCTAAAAATCCAAGACGTGCAAATATTGCAACAACTGCTATTGGAAATATCAATCTCATACCAAAAACAGCTATCCAAATGCCCCAAGTTAAAAATCTTCTCTGCCAAATATGGCTCATTTTTTCAAGTTTAGCAGCATTTACAACCGCATTATCAAAAGATAAACTAATTTCCAAAATACTCAAAACTATAACTATAAAAAATACACTAAGCTCATTTCCAGGGTGCATCTGGTGCGTCCAAAAATAAGCAAGTGTAAGACCTAATATAGTAAAAATGTAAGAACCAATAAAATATTTCATAATTTTTCCCTCTAATTTGCAAGATATAACAAAGTATTATAATATCCATCCCACACAGTATTAGAACCTTGCATTTTCTTTGCTCTTTTTTCTTTCTTTTTTAATAATTTTTCTTGTTCATTTTTATATTTATTAACTAAACGCTCGGAAGAATTTCTCTTTTCAACGCTAGGTTGAATCATTACCAAAGCCTTTTTGTAAGAATCAGTATTATATCCTTTTTTAATATACGAAGGATAATTATATTCAATATAGTTATATACATTCAAAATTCTTTTTTCGCCGCTTGGATGTGATTGAAGAATATCAATATAATTTCCTGATATTTTATTTAATAAAGATATCATAGCTAAAGGGTTATAACCTGCTTTTGCAATTAAATCAACGCCTGTTAAATCAGCTTCAAATTCATCTGTTCTAGATAATTTGCTTTGTGCTAAATATTGTCCTGTAGCACTAACTATTTGATTTTTCGTCATTTTATTTGCAATAACAGATATTATACTATTTAAAATACCTTGTTTTGCGCAATGTCCGTTTATAATATGACCCATTTCATGACCTATCGTAGCAGCAAGCTCCTCATCATTATCGACATGCTCTAGTAAACCTTTGTATACATATATTTCTTTATCAATATTTGCATAGGCATTTACATCTTCTTCATGGGATACTTTAAATTCTATATCATAATTAACATTATTTGCTTTTAAAAGCTTACCTCCAATATTATTAACCCTATTAAGCGCACTTTGAGAGTCCCAATCAAGGGCAAAAACACTTGAAAATAACATTATCGAAAATATTAAAAAAATCTTTTTCATCTATGCCTCCATAATAATGCTATTTTAATATAAAATGCTTCTTAAAAGAAGCATTTTATTATTCTTTATATTCTACATAACTTTCAGATTTAGAGCTTGAATTTTGAGAATTTAGCTGGCAATATTGATAATGTTTTTTTGAATTATCTTTCTTAGAATTTATAACTATTGAATAACAATTGCCATTATTTGATACATCGTATTTGTAATCTATATCTTTTTTTAGTTTTACTCCTTCAATTTTTTCAGGATATTTACCATTCTTTAATCTATAATCTTCAACATATTTAATAATAGGCTCAATCGGTTTTATTTTCTTATCGGTATTTATAAAATTTAAATCAGCATTACTAAAACCAATAAATCCATATATAACAGCAAAAACCAATAAAAGTTGGATTATAAATAATCCGCCTAAAATCATCAAAAACCATTTAATAACATTTATAAGTCTTTTATTCATATTTTTACCTCTATTTGCTTTCATTATACAAATTTTTTAAAAATATTCAATTATCCTTGCTATAAACTAATATAGTAATCTTTTAAAATCTTCGTATCTATCTCAATATTTGGACTTTCGCAAACAATAGCACCTTTAATATCAAACTTTTTAAATGCTTTCATCAAATCCCTATAATTAAAATCAGCTTCTTCAAAAATTAAATGTTTCTTTTCACCTTTTGAACTATATTCAATTCCTGCAACATGCCCATGGAAATTATTTAAAGCAATATCGCCAAGCTCATTTCCTAAATGCTCCAAAATATAACAAAATTCGTCATAAGTATTAAATTTGCCATCCTCTCTAGCATGGATATGAGCAAAATCTATACAAGGCAAAACTTGAGAAAAATTCTTCGATACTTCAATTATCTCATCCAATGTACCCCATTGACTTTTTTTACCTGTAGTTTCAGGTCTAATCCAGATATTATTATTTTCCTGCTGAAGAATTTCTATGATTTTTTTATGTATTTCAATCATTTTTTTTGTAGTTGTTTTTGAATCATCACCAAGATAAAAAGCAGCATGATAAGTAATTGAATAAGCTCCTAAATCTAATCCTGCTCGAGCAGTATCTAAAACTCTTTTAATGCTGGCTTCTATCTTATCTTCTTCTTTTGAATTTAAATTTATATAATATGGACCATGATGAGTTATTAATTTATCACCACGATTTAAGATTGATTCTCTTGTTTTTTCGCTATATCTAACCCCATGGACAAATTCAACTTCTAAACCGTCTAAATTCATTTCATCAAGCTTTAAAAATGCATTTGAATAATCTTTTGCACTTTGCGGTATGCCTGCTGTCAAAAAATTTAATTTTTCCATATCACTCCTATGCTAATATTTCATCTATTTTCGGTGAAAAAATATTGTTAAAATCAAACGGGGTAAATATCCCCCAACTGCCAACTTGAAAAACTTCTATAGATAAAAAGCCATCCTTTGCTGCAACTATAAAAAAATTATTATTTATCAAAGTAATAGCGCCAAATTTAAAATTATGCTCTTTTTTTATTGCTTTTGCTTTTATAATTTTTATATTAACACCTCTAAAAAAAGAAAAAGCATTATAAAATGGATTTGTCGCCCTTATCAATCTTTCAATTTCATCAACAGATTTGTTCCATCTTATTCTAAAATTTCCGTCAACTCTTGGTGCATCTATATAAGAACCTGTTTTATCTTGAGGAATTCTTTTAATTTCTTCATTATTTTGAATAGATGTTAAAACCTTTACTAAAGCATCTGATATCATATAATTTGTTCGATTAAAAATTGTCCCCATTGTCTCATTTGGCAAAACATCAAATTCTTCTTGATAGATAATATCGCCCGTATCAAAAGTTTCATCCATAAAATGAAGTGTTATAGCAGATTTTTTCTCGCCATTGTTTACAATATGAAAATAAGGCGCAGCACCTCTATAATTAGGAAGCTTTGAAGGATGAGAATTAATATAACCTAATTTTGTTGTTTTTAAAAAATCAGCTGAAAGTTTATAATTATAAGAGCAAACAACTCCAATATCAGCATCAAGTGCTTTTATTTTGTCTATACAATCTTTTTCATTACAAGATTTATCAAATTTTATCAAATTTAAACCCTTTGATAAAACATATCCTTCAAAAAAATTGTATGTTTCATGATTTTTATTTGGAGGAACAACACCTACGATATTAAAACCCTTATTTAATAAATTTTCAAGGCAAATTAATGCCATATCAGGCATTCCTACAAAAATAATTCTTAAATTATTATTTTCTTGCATATTAATCTTTCCACAAATCTTTATTTAAAATAGCCAAAAATGGAATGATTTCCAATCTGCCTATTAGCATCAATAATATTAATATCCATTTTGTAGAGTTTTGCAATACATTAAAACTATCCATAGGTCCCAAAGCTCCATAAGCAGGACCAATATTTCCAATTGCAGTTGCACTTGATGTAATTGCAACAATTGCATTTTTCTCAATTAAAACAATAATAAAGGCTCCAAGGGCAAATATAGCAACATAAAATATAATAAAAGCTACCATTTGAGTAATAATATCCTGATTTACTGCAGAGCCTTCAAGTTTAATCGGATAAACTCCTTGCGGATGAATTATTTTATTTAATTCTCTTTTTAAATATTTACCTATAAAAATCCATCTGATAATTTTTATACCACCGGATGTAGATGTAGCACAACCTCCCGTAAAAAATGCTAAAAATAAAATAGCTTTACTTACTATATCCCAATTAATATAGTTATCAAGAGCAAAACCTGTGGATGTTATTGTTGTTACTATTGTGAAATATGAATTTAATATCGCTTTTTTGAATTCATAATTTGAATTAGAAATTAAACTCAAGGTCAAAAATAAGCCCAAAAATAATGTAATTACTAAATACCATCTAAATTCTTCACTTTTAAATATTGGCGTTAATTTTTTTTGTTTTAAGCTCCTATATATCAAAATATAGTTAACACCTGAAACAAACATAAAAATTAAAACACATATTGAAACTAAATTACTATTATACCCTAAAATACTGTTTGATAAATGAGAAAAACCACCTGTTGAAATTGTAGACAGTGATGTAACTATTGAATCAAAATAATTCAATCCTAATAATTTTAAAATTATAATTTCAGCAAAAGTTAAAGTAAGATATATCCCCCACAACCAGCTTGCAGTATATCTTATTCTTGGCGTAGGTTTATCTTCTGTAGGCGCAGGAGCTTCAGCATAAAACATTTGACGACCCGCTACAGAAATTCTAGGCAAAACCGCAATAAATAATACAACTATACCCATACCGCCAAACCAATGAGTTAAAGAACGAAAGAAAAATAAAGTCTTTGGATATATTGAATAATCAACTAATATACTTGCGCCCGTCGTTGTAACACCGCTCATAGATTCAAAAAAAGCATTTGTTATATTCATCCCGTAAAATAAATAAGGTATGGCACAAATTATAGAAAACAATACCCAAGAAAAAAGCACAACAGTTAAAGATTCAGATTTTTTAATACTGTCTATTTCTTTTTGGTCTACTTTTTTTAAAGTAAATAAACTTCCAAAAACAATAGCGATCAAACCTGTTATTAAAAAAGGATTAATAGCGCTATATTCCTTTAAAATAAGAGCACATAATATCGGAAATATAAACAAAACACCGATATTTTTTGCTATCATACCTAAAATATTAATAACTAAACTATATCTCATTGTTTAAAGTATTCCTTAACATCAACAACATAATCTGTTTTTGTAAATACCAACAAAGTATCAAAAGATTGAATTACAGTAGAACCTCTTGGAATTATAACTTTTGAACCACGTTTTACAATTGCAATTACGCAAGGAGAAGGTATTTTAATTTCAAACAAAGGTCTTGCAACAAAATCTTTATCTAATACTATTTCTAATATTTCACCTTGTCCACGCTCAACCGTTGCAATAACACCTGCACGAGAATCAATAACTCTGTTTTTAATTTCATTTACACAAGCTTCGGTTTGAGATATAGCAACATCAACTCCGACACGCTCAAATAAACTTGCTGTAATTCCTTGAGATACACGAGTTATAACTTTTTTAGTGCCTAATTGTTTAGATAATAATGAGCATAAAAGATTTTTTTCATCATTATTTGTTATAGCAATAACAACATCACACTTGCCTATCTCTTCTTCTTCCAATAATTCAAGACTTGTTCCAGAACCATTCAAAACAAGAGCTTTTTTTAAATTCAAAGATAAAAATTCACATCTATCATAATCAGATTCAATCATTTTTAAATTTGTTGATGTGCGCTCAAGCTCTTTAGCTAATTCATAGCCAACCGAGCCGCCACCTATTATACCTATCTTTTTAACTGTTCCTTTTGATTCAAATAACTCACTTGCAGCTATATCAAGACCAATCGGAGTACCCATCAATATTACTTTATCATTTAATAGAAATGTTGATGAACCATTTGGAATAAACAATTCATCATTTCTTACAATACCAACAACTAAAACTTCAGAATTAAAATAACAATCCTTAAGTTGCTTATCTAACAATTCAGAATCTTCTTTTATTCTATATTCAAACAAACGAGCTTGCCCTTGAGCAAAATTCTCAACATCAACCGCATCTGGCACTGTAATTATTTTAAAAATTTCCTGCACTAACAATTTTTGAGGCCAAATAATATTATCAATATATTGAGCATAACCTGTTTTATATTCATCCTTAAGAGCTTCAAGGGATTCTAGGGACTCTTTCTTTTGAACAAAGCAAATAGTCTGAGCATTTGAAACCTGTTTTGCCATAAGACAAGCAATAATATTTTGCTCATCATTATCAGATAACGCTATAAAAGCGCTCGCTTTATCTATTTCAACATCTCTTAATATTTTAATGCTTGTTGCATCAGCGCACATTAAACCAATATCAAGTCTTGATAAATTATCCAATTTCTTCTGTTCAGGATCAATAACAATAACATCATAATCTTCAAATAATTCTGTTGCTACTGCATTAGCCATTTCGTTTGCGCCATAAATTATAACTTTCATAATTTATCCTCTAAAAGGCGGTTTTGGCATAGCAAAAGGCATTTTTCCTTTTTTACCTTTCATAAATCCGCCAAGACCTTTCATCATTTTCCTCATTGTTTCAAATTGTGTTATAAATTGATTTAGCTCGTTTATATCCATGCCAGAACCTTTTGCAATTCTTTTTTTTCGTGAAGCATTTAAAATATTGGGATTTTTACGCTCTTGCGGAGTCATAGATTGAATGAATACTTCAATTTTTTTAAATTGTTTTTCGCCTTCATGTGAAATTTTATCTGTATCATCCTTGGAAATTCCCAAAGGAAGCATAGATAATATACCACCAAATGAACCTAGTGCCTTAATTTGTTTTTGAATTTTTAAAAAGTCCTCAAAGCTAAATTCATCCTTTAGCATTTTATCTTCAAGAGCTTTTGCTTCTTTTAAATCTATGTTTTTTTGAGCTCTTTCAACCAATGTTACAATATCGCCCATTCCTAAGATGCGATTTGCCATTCTATCAGGATGAAATTCTTCTAAAGGAGTAATATTTTCACCTGTTGCGATTAATTTAATCGGCTTATTAATAGATTGAACAATACTTAGCGCACAACCGCCCTTTGTATCGCCATCTAATTTAGTTAAAATAACACCATCTATACCTAATTGCTCGTTAAAATTAAGAGCAACATCAATTGCACTTTGACCAATCATAGAATCAACAACCAAAAGTTTTTCATTTATTTGAAAACTATGATTAATTAGCATTAATTCAGCCATCATATCAGAATCAATCTGCAATCTTCCGGCTGTGTCAAATATTAAAACTGTATTATTATTTTCTTTTGCATAATTTAAAGATGCTTTAGCTATTTTTACAACATCTTTTTCATTATCTAAACTAAAGAAATCTATGTTATTATCATTAGCCAATGTTTTTAATTGCAAAACAGCAGCAGGTCTATATATATCAAGCCCCACCAAAAGCGGTTTTTTTCCTTCTTTTTTTAATTTTAGAGCTAATTTTGCAGCACTTGTTGTTTTACCTGAACCTTGTAAACCCAACATCATAATTATTGAAGGGTTTGTATCAAGCTTCAATGGAGCATTGTTATTTCCTAAAAGATTAATCAATTCATCGTTAACAATTTTGATTAATGTTTGAGAAGGATTAGTTGATTTTACTACATCTTCACCTATTGCCTTATCCTTAATTGAAGAAATAAAAGACTTTACAACACTCAAAGAAACATCCGCCCCTAAAAGTGCTCTTCTTATTTCTCTTAGGGCATCTTGGATATTTTCTTCGCTTAATTGAGCCTGCCCTCTTGTTTTTGCAATTATTTCCTGTAATTTTTCAGATAAACTATCAAACATAAAAAAATTATACAATAAACAATAAACAAGACAAATTTATTAAAATAAAAAAAAGGGTCGAACTTATTCGACCCACTGTATTGCCATCACCAGTTAGATTTTCTTTACCTATTATACTAAACTTAGTGCTATTGATGGCGCTTGATTTGCTTGAGCTAATAGGGAAGTTGATACTTGTTGCAAAATAGATTCTTGAGTAAATTTAGAAGCTTGTTGCGCTATATCAGCATCTGTAATAATTGATTTAGCACTTGATAAATTCTCATATTGAGTTGTTAGAGAATTTAGTGCTGAATCCATACGATTTCCTGCTGACCCAATTATAGATTTTCTTTGTGTAATATTATCAATAGCAAGGTCAAGTGCTCTTATTGCTTGGTCAAATTCTGATTCACCAGGTTGAACGGCACCTGCTGCTTCTGTTCCAGGTAAACCTGATGCAGGTACATCATACTGAACTTCATTTGCCGGTGTACCACCCAATTGTTTTTCATATATAGAAACCAAATTAAAGTTTGTAGCACCTGTTAAAGCAGAAAATTCAACTGATTGGAATAATTCAGCACCTGCTTTAATAGTATTATCTATGCCATCGTTAGGACCTACTTGAAATGTTGCGCCATCTACCGCTAAACCTTGAGGGTCACCACCATCATCTTGATCACCAAATAAACGAAGTGATGAATGAGTAGCAGATGAATTAATACGGTCAATTTCAGCCATTCTTTCAGCTACTTCATCTTGCATAGCTTGAATTTCTTCTGCTGAATAAGTACCGTTTTTAGCTTGAAGAGTCAAATCACGAATTCTTTGAATGTTGTCTTCAATTACATCTAGATTACCTTCTGCAGTTGATAACAAAGCGCTTGCATTTTGTGCGTTCTTTTGAGCAATTTGATTACCATTTAATTGTACTTCCATACGTGCTGCAATTACTGTACCTGCCGCGTCATCCTTTGCAGAAAGAATTTGCATGCCTGATGACATTCTTTGCATTGTTTCAGACATACTTGTTGTTGTACTGTTTAAAATGTTTCTGATTCTTATAGAATCCACGTTTGTGTTAATTACTACTGCCATGACAATACTCCTTTACTTTTTTGAGGTTTCAATCCATAGAAACCAACTAACCTATCACTGATGATTAAATTAATAATGGCAATTTATAATCTAACCTTTGGGCTTCATTTGCCCTCTGACATGGTTATAATAATGGTTTTAAAAAGCATAAAGAATTATAAATAAGTTTGTAATTTCTATAACCAAAGTATAGTTTTTCATGATAGAATTATTTCTAAAAGAGGAAGGATATGGCATTTAAAGCACCAACGGCAAAAACTACAAGCCCAATTAAACACGTACCGCCACATAATTTAGAAGCAGAATCAGCGGTATTAGGTTCTATATTAATAAATTCAGACAGTATGAATAAAGTTGTTGAAATATTAGAACCGCAGCATTTTTATTCACCGCAAAATAAACTTATATATGAAGCTATTTTTAACTTGTATAACCAAAATAAGCCCTATGACGGTCTATCATTGGCTGAATATTTTAAATCAAGAAATAAACTTGATGATATAGGAGGCATTGAATATTTAGGTGAATTAGGCTTAGATACTGTTTTATCATCTAATGTTGAATTTTATGCTGAAATTATCAAAGAAAATGCCCTAAAAAGAAAATTAATAAATGCCGGCTCAATAATAATTGAAGAAGTATTTAAAAACCCTGAAGCAAATGTTTCGCTTGAAATTGCAGAAAAAACAATCTTTGAAATAGCTCAACAAAAATCATCTCAAGATGTTCAAGTTATATCAAACCTTTTAATGGAAACCGTTGAGCAATTAGAATTTAGATTTAACAACAAAGGCTCATACACAGGTGTTCCAAGCGGATACTACGACCTTGATGCCATGCTTGCAGGTTTTCAAAAATCAGATTTAATAATTCTGGCTGCTCGTCCTTCAATGGGAAAAACCGCTTTTGCGCTTAATATAGCCCAAAATATAGGAGTTGAGCAAAAAATTCCCGTTATGATATTTTCTCTTGAAATGTCAGCTGCACAATTAACACAACGTATTTTATGCTCTGAAGCTGAAATTGATGCTCAAAGAGCAAGAACGGGGGATTTAAATGCATCGGAATGGGAAAAAATCGCTGATGTTATGAATAAACTCCATGAAGCACCGATTTTAATTGATGATTCTTCCGGCGTTACACTATCTGACATCAGAGCAAAAGCGAGAAGAGTTAAAACAAAATATCCAGACTTAGGACTGATTATAATAGACTATCTTCAATTAATTGAAGATAAAACAATTTTAGATAGAAACCAAGCAATATCAGGTATTTCAAGAGGCTTAAAATCATTAGCACGTGAGCTAAATGTCCCAATTATTGCACTATCACAATTATCACGTAAAGTTGAAGATAGAACAGACAAACGCCCTATGCTATCAGACTTAAGAGAATCAGGTGCAATCGAGCAAGACGCTGATGTTGTTATGTTTGTACATAGGGAAGAATACTACGATAAAGAAAATCCCGAATTAAAAAATAAAGCATCAATCATAATTGCAAAACAACGTAACGGCCCTGTCGGAAACATTGATTTATTATTCTTCGGCTCAACTACTAAATTTAAAAACAAAATGAAACCGGTTATAGAAGCATAAAAAATGGCGAAAGAATTAAACTTTCGCCATTTTCTTGTTTGCAAAATACAAACAATTATTTTTTATAACCAAAAGCAATAGTTACACATTCTTTAGGATTTACCTTAGAAATAGGATTACCT
>CALUZF010000034.1 GCA_944325165.1 Candidatus Gastranaerophilales bacterium | reverse complement strand
ATTTGCATCAAATGGGGTGATAAATTTGGTGCTGATTATGTAAATCGTTTATATAAGATGGTAGAAAAAAACTTAACTCTGCCTCATAGATTTGTTTGTTTTACAGATAACTCTGATGGTATTTTAGATGGCGTTGAAATACGCCCTCTGCCTGAGTTAAATGACGAGGGTTTGCCTGAAAAAGCATGGAAAAAATTGGGTTTATTTACCGATAAATTAGCTGATTTAGAGGGTGAAGCTTTATTTTTAGATCTAGATATAATTATTCGAGATAATATTGATTGCTTTTTTGAAAAAGAAGGTGAATTTTATATTGTCAAGGATTGGGATTTTCCGAATGATATTATTGGAAATTCATCAGTATTTAAATTTAATGTTAAACAACATAAAGATATTATTGAGAATTTTTATAAAGAAGGTCACGACATAAGAAAAAGATATAAAAACGAGCAGGCATTTTTATCTCATCAAATGTATGATAAAGGAATTTTAAAATATTGGGATAAAGGCTGGTGCGTTAGCTTTAAGAGAAATTGTTTGCAACCTTTTCCTTTGAATTTCTTTTTAGAGCCTAAGGATCCGCTTAGTGCTAAAATTCTTATTTTCCATGGTCGTCCAACACCCGAGCAAGCATATAAAGGTTTTATGGGCAAAGGCGGTTTTAGATATGTCAAACCAACTAAGTGGCTTGATAAATATTGGGAAAGAAATTAAAATTCTTGACGTAAAATTTTGATTGTTGTATTATAACTCTACGAACGGTTGTTTTAAGACGCTCGAAAGTGAATGATGATTTGTGGCACTCTGCCGAGGAAAAAGATTAAATATCTTTTTTCGAGTAGGAAAAAGCGAAGCGATTTCTTCGCCACAGATACCTAGGATAAATGAAAATTAAATAACAATCAATTGGGCCTGTGGCGAAATTGGTAGACGCACTAGATTTAGGATCTAGCGCCTTCGGTGTGAGAGTTCGAGTCTCTCCGGGCCCACCATTTAAAAAAGACTTCTTCGGAAGTCTTTTTTAAATACAAAGTTGTAATAAACTTCATTACATGATATCTTTAATGATATCGATGGAGCTTAGGATATGTCGGAAGATTTTAGAGATTATCTTGAAAAAATTAAATTTGAAAAATATTTAAACAAATTAAATAAAAAACTAAAAAACAAAACTTCAATTATATACGGAGCAGGAAACTTTTTTAAATATATCAAAGAAAACTATGATTTATCTAAATTAAATATCATAGGTATTTCTGATATGAAATTTGATGAAGATGATAAAGAAAATGATTTTTTAGGTTATAAGGCTATTCCTAAAAATAAAATTATAGAATATAAACCCGATTATGTTATTGTTGCAACATTAAAATACATTGGGATTATTGAAAATTTTGAGCTAAATTATTTTAATAAAACAAAAATAAAAGTTTTGCCGCTAGCTAGAATTCCTTTTTTTGATTTAATTAAAGAAATTTGGAATAGCTAATGTATATACCATACGATAAAATTTTTAATACTTTGGCTTTATTTGTCCCTTTGAAATATGCTTCAGTTTTCAGAAATATAGGGCAAAATTTAAAATTAAAAAATAATTTAAAATACATATTAAAAAATAAGAAAAAAGTTTTATCAAAGCTAAAGAAAAAAATAAAAAGCGGAAAGAAGTTAATTGTTGCTTTTTATAACTATGATGAAACAAAATGGAAATCTCAAAGCATATATGATTTGATGGAAAAAAGCGAAACAATTGAGCCGTATATTTTTGTATCGAAAAATTGTTCTTATAGAAATAATATGAATTTTCAGACAATTGAAGATGTCAAAAAAACCTATAATTTTTTCAAAAATAAAAATATGCGAGCATTTTATGCTTATGATATTAAAAAAGATGATTATATTTCATTTGATAAAATGCCCGTAAAACCGGATATAGTATTTTATTCGCATCCTTGGTATATTTATAAAACGCAAGGCCCTGTTATGACTTCAAAATATGCCTTAACATGCTATATACCATATTTCTTGGCTACATCAGTTTCGCCTATTGAATACTACACAAGATTTCATCAATATATTGAAAATCATTATGTTTTAAATGATTTAATAAAAGATTACTATTCAAAAAATATGGAAAATAAAGGAAAAAATTTAAAAGCCTTGGGTCATCCTATGCTTGATTATTTTTATCTTAATAAAAATAAGTCTTTTGAAAATAAAAAATATGTTATATATGCGCCCCATTGGTCGGTAGATAAAAAAAATAATTTGCATTGGGGAACATTTTTAGAATTAGGATATAAAATTTTAGATTATGCTAAAAAACATCCTGAAATAAATTGGGTATATAGACCCCACCCTTGTCTTGAAAGTTATTTAGAAAAAAGCGGATATTTCAAAAGGGAAGAAATTATTTCATACAGAAATGAATGGAATAAAATCGGTAGTGTTTCTTTAGATGGCGATTACATAGAAATGTTCATGCAATCAAAAGCATTGATAACTGATTGCGGCTCATTTGAAACAGAATATTTTTTAACAAAAAATCCTTTAATACATTTAAAATCAAATATTGAGCCAACTCCTTTTAATCCTTCTGTCCAGAAAATAGTTGATTCTTGCTATGAAGCAAATAATTTTGAAGATTTAGAAAATATTTTAAATGAAGTTATTATTAATAATAATGACTATAAAAAAGAAGAAAGATTGAAGATTTATAGAGAATTAGGTTATGAAAATAATTATGCTGCAAAAAATATTTTGGAGGATATATTAAATTGCCTAAAATAAGTATAATAACACCATTTTATAATAGCAAAAATACCTTAAAACAATGTATTCAAAGCGTTTTATCTCAAAGCTTTGAAGATTTTGAATTTATCTTAATTAATGATGGCTCTATTGATAAATCTCTTGAAATAGCAGAAAAATTTGCAATTTATGATGATAGAATAAAAATTTTTTCAAAAGAAAATGAAGGTCAGGGCTTAGCCAGAAATTTTGCTCTAAAAAGAGCAAAAGGCGATATAATATATTACCTTGATTCAGATGATTGGCTTGAAGAAGACGCTCTTTTAAAGATATATGAAAAATTTAAAAAAGATAACCCCGATATTGTAATATTTAACGTATATAAATATTATGAAAAAATAAATAAAAAAACGCCCTATTTCTTTGCTGAAAATTATTATTTAAAATTTAAAGAATCTGTTTTTTCGCCGATAATGGCTCAAGACATTTTATTTAGCAGGGGTGCATGGCCATATAGGGCATATAATAGAGATTTTTTAATCAAAAACGATATAAAATATTCCACTACAAGATTTATTGAAGATTCAGAATTTTACATAAAAGCATTTTTGTATGCTGATAAAATCGCTTGTCTTAATGAATATATCCTAAATCATAGAATACATAATAATTCAACAACATATACCAAAAATAACAATATAAAAATAATATATAATACTTTTTTTGCTTGCGAAGAAATTCTTGAAAATTCCAAATATAAAGACAATAAAAAAATTCTAAGTTCGTTTTTAAATAACAGAATAAGGCAGTTATTTTATTATTTTGCTCTTGTGAACAAAAAAAATAAAAAAGATTACTATAACATGTTTAGAAAAATTGTAATCTATATAAAAAATAAATATGGAGCTGATTATATCAAAAAAAATATAAGTGCTGCAAAATTAAATGATATAATTAAATACAATTATGAAATATACAAATTAAAAAGAAAATTATATATTTTTAAATCTTATTTAAAACATTACTTTTAGAGGAAAATATGAAAATTTCAACAACAATAAAAGTTCTAAAAATATTGAAAAATATATCAGACAAAATTATTCCATACCCTTTTCAAGATTATCTTAAAAGAAAATTTGGATGTGGTACACATTTATCTCAAGTTGAATTTCATATAGTTGATCATTGTAACTTAAATTGTGCTTATTGTGATCATTTTACACCTTTAGCAGACAAAAATTTTTGCAAAATAGAAGATATAATTGAAGATTTCAAAAAATTAAAGAAAATTTTTGATAATATTGGAAAAATATTTATTGTAGGTGGCGAACCTCTTTTACATCCTAATTTGCTTGATATATTAGAGCCTTTAAGGAATATTTATCCTAAAAGCGAGATAGTTATTATAACAAATGGGATTTTATTAGAAAAACAGGACGATAATTTTTTTAATGCACTAAAAAAATATAATATCGCTCTTTCGATGACTCATTATCCCCTAAAAATCGATTATGAGGGCTGGATTAAGAAATTGAACGATATGGGAATTAAAAGTTATTATTTTAGTCTTAACAGAAATAAAATGAAAAAGCAAAACCTCAACCCAAAGGGAAATAATGATAAAAAAGAAGCATTTTCAAAATGTTGGGAAAAGAAATGTCATTTTCTTAGAGATGGAAAGTTATATATTTGTACTCCTGCACCCAATATTCATTTTTTAAATAAATACTTTAATTTAGATTTCAAGCTTAAAAAAAAGGATTATATTGATATAAATAAGATAAAAAGTGCATCATACATAAATGCATTATTTCAAAAACCAATAGAATTTTGCAGATATTGTAATGATGGTGAAATTGAGTTTGAAAAATATGCTATATCTAAAAAAGAGCTTTCTGAATGGGTTAAAATTACTGAATAGCAAGGTTTTTAACATATATTATAAATAAATTATATTTAAAATATGGATAAATAGTATAAAAAATATATACAATATATATAATTCACTGTTACATTTCTTAACAAATAGGACATTTTTTGTAAATTTTTGATTTAAAACGCACTTTATTATATTGTACCCCCAATAAGAAAGTGTAATGTTATGGCTTTATTAAAATTAGAAGCATTTAAGCAAGTTTCAAATAGTTCAAATAGCTCAGGCGCAGGCTCATCTCCTGCATCATTAAGCTCATATAGCGCAACTGCGATAACATTTAACCAAAGTTACTCATCAAGCTTGTATGATGAAATTTATGGTAAACAAGATGATGTAAAATATACAAATGCATACGATGTTGCATTCGACTTGCAAAAAAACGGCAACGGACTATATGATAGAAGAGTTTTTGATAGTATATACGCTGTTAATGATTTAACAAAAAATCAACAATGGCGAGTTGATATGCGAGGTGACACCAATGATGACGGCGTTATTGATGAAAACGATGAATTAGAATCAACCGCATTAGTTGATGCAATAGCAAAATCATTTGATAGCGAATTAGACTTATATATTGAAGCTCAATTACAAAATATAATTGATACCTACGGTCCAAGTTGTAATTATAACTTAAGAGCAATATTTGGTTCGCCAAATTCTCCTGCAACACTTGAATTAGCAAAATTGGGGATAAGAGCTGATGGCGTTGGCGATCACGATAATTGGCAAAATAGAACCTACTCATTCTCATTGGTTAATATGGAAGGCACAGAAGATATGACCGATGAAGAAATATTAGCCCATGTTTATTCAGATGACGCAGAAATATTACAAGATGCACAAGGAAATAAAGGTAGTATTATATTTGCAGATTGTTTGACTGCAGATGGCGTTGCACAAGGTGCAGAAACAAACCTATCAAGTATACTCGATCAAATGGGTTATGAATGCGTATCTAAAGCAGACTTTATGGGTAACGAAGAAGATTATGCAGATTTACTTGTAAATATTAAAGCAGGTCTTGATAATAATCTATATGCAGGCTCAGATTCTACAATCAATACATTATACGGTGAAACAATAACAATGGCTCAAGCAGTTTGCGCAGTATACGATATTAATGGTGATGCTCCGGGTCAATGGGGTACAGGCAATAGAACATTTGAGCAAACAAAGAGTATGGTTGATAAACTTGGAGATAGCTTATATAAAGGTGGTTGCGCGACAAAAGGTGAAGCAATTAATTATGGAATAGAAAACTTCAAGAAAGATTTTAGTATAGATAATTATGACACAAATAATGATGGCATTATAAGCGAAGAAGAAGCCAAAGCATTCGAAGAGGATTTAGAAAAAGCAGCTGGTGAAATAAAAGAAAATATGAAAAAGAAAGATAAAGAAGCAAAAGAAGCTAAAGAAACTGAAACAAAACAAGCTGAAGTAAAAGAAGAAAAAGAAAATACTAAAAATCAACAAGAAATGTTTAATGATGCAATAACAGAAGCACAAAAAGCAGTTAATGAAACCATTGAAAATGGTGAAGATATAAATGAAGTTGTAGATAAAATAGCTAAAAAATACGACTTAGATAAAAATGAAATTCTAAAAGAATTAGATTTATAATTTTAAAAATCAATCAAAAAAGGAGTTGCTTAAAGTCAACTCCTTTTTTATTTTGCTTTTATGATAATATTTAATTATGAAAAAAGTAACATTATCAAAATTTTCAAAAGAAGAATTATGCGATTATATAGTCAAACAAGGCGAAATGAAATTTAGAGCCGAGCAAATCCATTCTTGGATTTGGGCTAAAAATGCAAAATCATTCGATGATATGACAGATGTCAAAAAAGAATTTAGAGCTTTTTTAAATGAAAACTGTCAAATATTGGATTGCAGAATAAAAACTCGTCAAATTTCATCTGACGGCACTATTAAATATTTAATAGAATACAAAGACGGATTATGCGCTGAAGCAGTTTTAATGCGCTTTGATAATCGCTCAAACCTTTCTATGTGTGTATCTTGCCAAGTTGGATGTAAAATGGGCTGTAAGTTTTGCGCAACGGGTAAAAACGGATTTAAAAGAAACCTCGAAGCAAATGAAATTGTATCTCAGATTTTGCTTGCTCAAATGGATACCGATTTAAAAATTACAAATGTTGTATTTATGGGACAGGGCGAGCCTTTTGATAATTTTGAAAACATCAAAAAAGCAATAGAGCTTATCAACAAAAATCTTCAAATTTCAATAAGAAGAATGACTGTTTCAACATCGGGAATTGTACCTAAAATATATGAATTAGCGCAAAATGATTTAATTCCAACATTGGCGATTTCTTTGCATGCGCCAAACCATCAAATCAGAGAAAAAATTATGCCGATTGAAAAAAAATATAACATTGAAGAATTAAAAAAAGCTCTGATTGAATTTAATAAAATAACTAAAGATAGAATTACAATAGAATATATATTAATCGGGGGATTAAACGATACAAAAGAATGTGCTTTTGAATTAATAGATTTTCTAAAAGATATAAAATGCAATATAAATTTAATTCCTTATAATCCGATTAATTCTGATATTGATTTTAAAAAACCAAATAAAAAAGATATGCTTAAATTTAAATATTTATTGGAAGCGTTCGGCAAAAAAGTCACAATAAGACTAGAGCGCGGTGCAGATATCGATGCTGCCTGCGGACAATTAGCCGGAAAATTGAACAATTAACCAATGTATGACATAAATGTACTTAATTGAGAGTTCAACGTTGCTATGGTTGAATCCATTTTATTAAATTGATTAGTAATTCTTGTTTCATAATTTAATAAACGTTCATTAGCGCGCTCAATTCTTGTATTCATACTACTGATTAAAGATTGTACGCTTTCGCTTTGAGTTGTAAAATATCCTTTTTCTGTATCTAATATGTTATTGATTTTATTTACTAGACCATCAAAAATACCGTTGTCATCTTTTGAAGTATAACCATCAGATAATAACAATTTTACAGATTCAAGATTTTTGCTCAAAGCTTCGTCAAGTTTATCATAATCAATCTCCAACTGTGAAACATCATCACTGTTAGATGTTATACCAATTTGAGCAAGCATAGAATAAACACCATCGTTATCACTAACGGTAGATGTTATGCTTCTTAATTGAGATAATATTGAATTAAGTGATGAATCTCGTCCGATAGCACCTTCTGAGTCAGTCATTGTTTTAATGTTTGATACAACATCATTATACGCCTTAACAAAAGCTTCAAGAGATTCTTTTATTTTTGTATGGTCAGGCTCGATATCTAATGTTACTGATTTTAAATCATCATTATTACCGGAATAATCGCTTGTTTGTTTTTTGACTGTTAATGATAGGTTTGCAATACCGGAAGATTCACCTGTAATTGTATTTGAATTTGAAACAACTCTATTGCCGTTAATATAAACAATAGCATTTTGACCAAGTTCTTGAGAACCTGCCATTAAAACTTCATCTTCACCTTCGCCTTGAGTTAAACCAAGTATATTTAAAAGATTAGTACCTTCACTTGAAAGACTAATATTACTTTCGCCTGTTTGAGTTGAAGTTAGAGAAATTTTATTTGTTAATGAATCATAAGAAGCTTTAACTTTGGTATCAGAATTTCCGTTAATTTTAGATACTAAATCATTAATTGACATATCGCCATTAACTTCTATTTCTTCGCCATTGATGATTATTTTACCGCTTGTAGCTTCGCTTCCGTCTTCATTATAAAATTTTAATCCTAATAAACCGGATTCAGAAGTATTCATCTTGGCTGAAGTATTAACATTTGATAAAGGATAAGAGCTTGAATAGCTGTTTGTTCCTTGTTTTTCAAGAAGTTTAAATGCAGAGGCAAGATTTGAAGTATCGCCTGTTGAACCTAATATTAAATTTGTATTTTCAGCAGATGAAATTGAGAAATTACCGCTATCATCTAAACTTGCAGTAATTTTTCCTTCTGATACATCGCTAATTTTATTCATTACATCTTTTAAGGTGTCTTCTTTATCTATTTCTATGGAATATTCTTTTCCATCCAAAAACATAGAGAAAGTACCTTCTTTTGCTTGCCCATTTGCAAGATTTACAAATTTTGTATTTTCAAGAGCTTCTTTAGATGTTGCGCCTAAAGAATTTACACTTTTTGCTGTTGTAGCTGTTGCAATCTGTTCAACCATTAATTCTATTTGCGCTGCTGATACACTTCCTGATGAAGTAGCAGTAGCATAGGAGTCATTTGAAGAAGTAATAGTTGTATTTGTCCACATATCAGACGATGAATTATACATCGCTTTTGTAAATGCTTGAAGCGCGGTTTGTAATGAAGAAAATTTGGATTTTAAAGTTGTTAAAGCGCTACTTTTCTTTTCTAAAGTAGATAATTTATTTTCTAGAGGTGTTACAAGAGTAGTTTCTTTTGCTGCAACAAGCTGAGAAACTAAACCACTGATATCAAGTCCGGAACCAAGTCCTGTAATAATTGTAGACATAATAAAAAAATCCTTTTTTCTTCTTTACTTCTTTATATCCGTATAAACATGTTATATAGAGCTATATTCCACGCTACAAATACATTATACCATAATTTATTAAACTTTGTAACAAAATTATTTATTTTTTTTCTTTAAAATCATTTCATTAAATTCTTTATCAAAATCAGCCTTCATTTTGTTTTGAATTTCAATGAGTGTATCTCTCAATTTAATCCCTGCACCTGGGATTTTTGACTTATAATTATAAGCGCTTTTAACTTTTTCCATATCAATTTCAGCTTTTGAAATTATTTTAAAAAGCTTATCTATTTCTTTTTGAGTAAAATTTTGTTTGATAAGTCTTTCTTTAAGAGCATCCTTATGCTTTTGCCTTTCCGCTAAAACTTCTTTATAACCAAAATCATCTTCTTCTTTTTTTGCCTGTTCTTTTGGTGCATTTATCTCTTTTTCAGCTTTTTCAAGCTCATTTTGAAACTCTTGAAATTCATCAAAACTCATTATTTTATATCCTTAAATTTATAATTACAAACATCTTCAATTTTATATTTACTCAAATATAAAAGAATTATTTCCCTGCTTAAAAGATGGAATACTAAAGCGTTTCCATAGGCTTCATTTGCTCTTTTTGAGCATAAATCCATCATTTCATTCAGTTCTTTTTTTGTCATACCAACGGCTTCATATACATAAGTCGGAGAAAATTCTGCTTCTTGGTATGTTTCACCAATAACTCCGTATTTTTCTGGAGCTTCTCTTAGTTTGGTATGTTTTCCCATAGTAAACATACTTTTACCATAAGTATTGATAATATCTGTATGAGCACAAATTTCATCAATTGTCATCATAGCATCTTCCTTAGTTTCAGCAGGAAAACCAAAGAAAATAAACGCAAAATTGAATATTCCTGCATTTCTAGCGTCTTTTAGAATATTCAACCTGTTATCAACATCAATACCTTTATTTATCAAATCCATTATTTTTCTAGAGCCGGATTCATAACCCCACAAAACCATTTTAAGACCGGCTTTTGCTGCAATATCAAAGATTTCTTTTGTGAAACCTGACTCAAGTCTAGCATCGCAGAAAAATTGAATATCAAGCCCTTCTTTTATAATTCTTTCACACATCGCTTTCATATATGAAGGGCTAATTGCTTCATCAATAAATTCAAATTTAGAAATACCGTAATTTTTATTGAAATATTTAATTTCATCAATTAATTTATCTAGGTCTTTTATGTTATAACACATTCCAAAATCATGGTCGCAAAAACTGCACTTTCTCCAATAGCAACCACGAGAAGTTTGAAAAGGCATAACGATTTCCGGTATAAAATATTTATCTAATTGATATCCTTTTAAACTTGCCATTTTCATATCATTTAGTTTTAAGGGTTCAATTATTGGATTTTTAGCAACTTTCCCATCTTTTAAATACATTAAATTTGGAACTTCTTCAATTGGAATTTCTTTATTTACGTGTTGAGCTAATTTATAAACAGGAATTTCACCTTCTTCTAATGACACAGAATCGCAAAATAATTCAAAAAATTCTGGGTATTTTTCTAATGAATCGGCTACTCTTCCAAAATGATTACCACCAATGCTTATGTGTGCTTTTGTTTTTTGTTTTAACATATTTGCAAGTGTAAGTCCTGCTATAATTTGGCTAGAAGAATTGATTGAAATACCGATATAATCAGCTTTTTGTTTAATTATATCTCCAATTACACTTTCAAAATAACCTCTAAAAATATTTGAAGCTTCATCAAAAACATAATATTTTATAGAATCAAAATCTAACTTCATTAATTCATTAGAATAACTGATATAGCCTATTTTTGTCGGAAAATATGGAGCTGAGGCAATTTCAAGAGCTATGTTTATAGTATTTATTGCATTTACAAATAATTTAGGATTATAAAAATGCACCTTTGATTTTAAAATATCAACTGCCTGCTCAACTAAAATTGAAGCCCTATCAAGCTGTTTACCATATTTTTGAAACATATTTAAAAGCATTGAAGATTTGGCAATTTTATTTCTCCATTCAAAAGAATAATCGTCAAACTTTTTATCTTTTTGATATACGGTTTTTATCTCTTCTTTTGTTTCTATAAGCAGATTTTTAGCTCTTTTTAGGGCATTTGAGATATATTCTCTTGTTAAAATTTTATTATAAAAATCAATATTCAAATCCATCATAGTTGCTTTATAGGGAGAATTTTCAAACTGCCCCATCAAGCTTGCAATAGCAAAATGTGGACTTATTGGCATCCATTGTGGCGGAAATAAAAATAACACTTTCATAAGTTTTATATTAGCATATTTTTTATCTATAAAAATAAACCGAATGCTTGAATTGCATTCGGTTTATTGTATCCCCCCATAAATTATATATTTTGCAATATATCATTAAAATCAATATCGTATTCTTTTGCTACTTTTTTTGCAATTTCTTTTTCATCGGCTTCGGGGTTTTCTTCCAGCGCTTTTTCAAGTTTATCTTGATAATCTGAAATAGCTTCCTTGAGTATTTCATCATTATTTTGAGGAGTTTTTTCTGATGTTTGCTCTGTTTTTTCGCTATCAGAAGATTTTGTTTTTACTTTTTCATCTTTTTTATCTTTATCTTCTTCAGCTTCTTTTTCTGTTTCTTCTTTAGGCAATATTTCTTCAGCTAAATTAGCTAATTTTGAAATATCAATACTTTCGCCATTTTCGTTTGATATAGCACCACCTGTTGCTAGAGAAATAATTTGAGTATCTCCATACATTTGAGAAGTTTGCATATCGCTAATTCTTGAATATTGTGCTTCTTCGCCTGTATAAGCGGAGCTATTTGTTAAATTCAATAGATTTGAAACATCTGTATGTAAATCATTTACCATCTTATCAAATGCATCTTCGCCGCCTAGTTCTTCATTAAATACAAAGTCGGCTTTAGATATACAATCATATCCAATTGAATCTAATATACTTGATAAATTTAATTCAGCACCCTGTGCAAAACCATCTGGAATTACCCAATCGCCCCACAATATGCTTGCTTTCTTGCCGTTAGCATCTTCTACTACATTTCCGTCTTTATCAACAAGTGAAAATGAATATGTTCTTCTGTCATCTCCTACTTGATCAATAACGATACCGTATTCTTCATATAATTTTTCTTGCATTTCAGGTTGCATGAACCCGCGTCCTTCCCACCAAAAGGAAGTATCGCTGCCACAATTTTCCTGAATAAATTTTTGTATGCAATCTTCTATGTATAAATCAAGTACACTATCATAAGAAGCAGCCATTGCTTGTGCGCCATCCACATTTTTTTCATCATCTTGAATGACACCATCACCATCTAAATCAATATCAACAGTTGTTCTTCCGCCTGTTGCGACTGTGTAAACACCACATTGAGTTTGACCGTTGTGGGTAATGTTGCCATTCCATCCTAATCTTCCAACGCCTGTTCGCTCAAATAAAGAACTCTGCATTAAAGTTTGCATTTGTTGAGTGATTAAGGATGTGTTATTGTTTTCTAATCCGACTGAAGCACATGCTTCAGATAAGCTTGAACCATTATTTAAAGCCGTACTAATTTGATCATTATCATCTTTAAATAAAGCTGAATCTAAATATAAATTAATTGACATGGGGGAATATAACTCCTTTGTATAAAAGTTGTTTCTTACTTATATAAAGTTTATATATTCAAAAATATTGCCATTTCTTTTTATGTATAGTTTACAAAAGTTAATAAATAAAAAATAACTTCTCTTGCAAAAAAAATATGTTTAAAATATTATAGTAATTGCCTAAAGTGGCTTTGGTATGCCACAAGGGAAATAATAATTAAGGAGAAAAGAAAATGCCTAAAATGAAAACACACAGATCTGCAGCAAAACGCTACAAAATCACAGGAACCGG
>CALUZF010000033.1 GCA_944325165.1 Candidatus Gastranaerophilales bacterium | reverse complement strand
TTTTCCCTTCATCATTATCACCTGTAATACGCATTACATATCTATGATTATCTGAACATAAATCAGAATTTAAATTAACCAAATCAACAATTTTAGCTATTGTTGATATAGGAATTAATTCAACATCAAAATCCAAAACTTTTTTTATTTTATTTGCGCCAAGCTCGCTATATGTGCCTTTAGGGCCTAAAAAATATAATTTTTTCATTTAGCTATGCCTTTTAATATCTCTTTCAATATCTTTTTTCTTAATTGAATCTCTTTTATCGTATAATTTTTTACCTTTAGCAAGAGCAATTTCTACTTTAACCCAACGAGATGAAAAATACATTTGCGTAGGGACTATTGTGTATTTTTCTTGTTTAACCTTGTTTAAAATTTTCAATATTTCTTTTTTATTTAATAAAAGTTTTCGCTCTCTTAAGGGTTCATGATTAAAAATATTTCCGAATTGATAAGGTGAAATATGACAATTTACAAGATATGCTTCTAAATTATCGCTAATTCTAATGTAGCTGTCTTTTAAATTTGCACCATTTTTTCTGATTGATTTAATTTCTGTACCTAAAAGAGCAATACCCGCTTCAAATTTATCAAACAAAAGATAGTCAAAATGAGCTTTTTTGTTTGATGAAATAAGTTTATTTGGTTGTTTTTTGTCATTTGCCATAGTTTTAGTATAATCGAAAAAATCTTATTTTAAAATATAAGCAATTTTTAATAAAAAGTGCACTTTATATATTTATATAAAGCGGGAAAACATGGATAAAATAACGAATTTTAACAACTTCAAAATACAAACATCAACTAACAAAAACCAGACAAACAGCAATGAAGTCAAAGTTGAGCTTACTCAAAAACCCGATGAGGTTGTTTTAAGTACTGCAAAAGATAAGAAAAAATTATCAACTAAACAAAAAGTTTTAATTGGAATAGGCACAACACTTGCATTGCTTGGAGCAGTTGGAAGTGTTTTATTATTCACAAAATCAGGCAAATTAAAACCTGCAAAATTTAGTGAGTACATTGAATTTAAGCCTGCTGAAACTATGGAAGAAGCAAAAAGATTTGCTCAAGAAAATTTTAAAATCAAAAATTATGACCTTGAAGATAATCTAGATATGGCAAATTGGCTTAATGAGGGTTTAACTAACTTAAATAACCAATTTAAAGGAAAAGCTCACATGCCAAGAAGTGTGGCTTTCAGCAAACAACTTAAAGAAAATACACCTGCTTCAATGACTCCAATATTTGACGAATTAATGCTTTCAAAAGAGCTGTACTGCAAAGATTTAGAAACTGCAAGACAAGAGGTAGAAGAAGCAATAAAACTCGTTTACATTGTTGAAGATGGCAAGGAATTTTTTAAACCTTTTAATGGGCTCAACTCAAAAGCATTGAGTGAAGCAATAAGCGAATACAAAAGACTTATGGGAGATAAAAACGCAAAAGCAATCGATTGGATAAATTTATCTCTCAGATTAGAAGATATTGCGGTTGCACAAACACATCCAGCACACGTCTTAAGCGAACTAAGCAAAAACGAAAAATGTATGGAAATTTTAAAAGAAGAAAATATTCCATTTAATTTAGCCGAGCTATACGCCAAAACAAAAGAAGAACAAAAAGAATTTTTAAAAAATATATTTGCAATAATAAATCAAAAAACAAAACAATGTTTCCATACAAACGCTCCATGTCGTTTTGATAATCCTTTTAATGTTATTTACCATGAGTTAGGTCATCTCCAACAATATAAAAACAGAAGTTTTTACTCGTTAATTTTTAAAGATTTAATAGACCCAAATTTCACAAAAGATTTTTCAAAACAACAAATTGCACAAAAAATTTCTTGGTATGCACAAACATCACCTGATGAATTTGTAGCAGAAATATTTACACAAATGTGTAATGGCAAAAGAATTCCGGATGATGCAATGGATTTATATGAAAAATATTATGGCGCATGTTTATAAATTCATATAAAAAATATATCTTAAAATTTTAAATTATGTTACAATTTCAATTATGAAAAAGAAATTTAACATTGATTTAACTACCCAAAATAAATTAATTATTACAGCCCTCATTATTTCAACAACATTAATAGTATCAATAGCCTTTTGGGCGGTTAATCGAATAAAGATAGAATTAGACGAAAGTTACAGAAGTTTTGGACAATTATTGACCAAAACACTCGCAGTACAAAATTATGAAATTACACAAACAAAAAATAATCCCACTGCGCTAAATTCAGTTAAAGCACATGTTAATTCGATTTTATCATCTACAAAAGATATTTCTTATATTACATTTAAAGATAAACTAGGCAATGTTATCTATACAACGATTGAAACATACGGCAACAGAGCCAAAAATGCCGATACTAATATCTCATCACCTATCTATGACGATAATAAAGAGCCTATGGGAAGCGTTGAAGTCGGTTTATCAAAAGATTTAGCTCAAAGCGTTACAAATACGACAAAAAATTCCATGTTTTGGGTATTTAGCGCAGTTTGGCTCGTGTTTACTTTGGTAATTTTAGGTAATGCTTTTTTAATAAGAAGAGAATTAACGCTTTTACATCACGGCGTTAAAGAAATTGAGCAAGGAAAATTCGGTACAGTTTTAGACTATAACCAAACCTCAGGAGAAATCAAAGAGTTGTTTGATGCTTTTAATGATATGTCTAAAAAACTTCATAACTATGAAGAACAAAATATTGACCAATTAACACTCGAGCGCAACAAACTTGAAGCGGTTTTGATGAGCATTGCAAACGGCGTTGTTGTGTGCGATAACTACGATAAAATTTCCATTATAAATTCAGCTGCACAAAAAATATTAAACACATCTCAAACTGAAATTTTAAATACATCAATTCAAAATTATTGTGACACAACAGGAGAGCTATGTTTTAGAGAAAAAATTACAACATTTAAAAATACTCCATTAGATATCATAGAAAAGAAGCCTTTAGAATTTAATATCAATGTTGATAAAAGAGTTATAAAATCAATTATTTCACCAATGTATTCAAAAATGCATGATTATTTAGGCTACATTATTGTTTTAATTGATATAACAAAAGAAGCAGAAGTTGATAAGCTGAAAAATGATTTTATCTCAAATGTATCCCATGAATTAAGAACTCCTGTTACCATTTTAAGCTCTTATGCAGACACTTTATATAATTTTGGTAACGAATTTAATTATGAAGAACAAAAAGAATTCATAGGTACAATCAATGAAGAAGTTATCAGATTAAACAAAATGGTTAATGATATTCTTGATTTTTCAAGACTTCAATCAGATAGAACACTAGAAAAAGAAAAACAAGATATAACTGCTACAATAGATAAAATTATGCACAGCCACAAAGTTTTGGCTGACGAAAAAAATATTTCAATGTCATTTATTAAAGAAGATGATTTACCTGAAATTTCTTATAATTCTCAAAGCATTGAAAGAGTTATGAGTAATTTAATTACAAATGCTATAAAATATTCCCCTAATAATTCAAGGGTTAAAATAAGAGCGGAAATTGCTCGTGATCCAAAATATCTTGAAGTTACCGTTGAAGATAACGGCATGGGAATAGCACCGGAACATCAAAAGTTAATTTTTGAAAGATTTTATAGAATTGAAAATCAAGTTCATACTGTAAAAGGTACAGGGCTTGGTTTACACCTTGTTAAAGTGGCAATAGAAAAACATCACCAAGGAAAAGTTTTTGTAAAATCAAAACCAAATGAAGGCTCAACCTTTGGCTTTTGGCTTC
Organism: Candidatus Gastranaerophilales bacterium; assembly: GCA_944325165.1. Taxonomy (GTDB): domain Bacteria; phylum Cyanobacteriota; class Vampirovibrionia; order Gastranaerophilales; family Gastranaerophilaceae; genus RUG14156. The sequence goes on along the minus strand of CALUZF010000033.1, from coordinate 9,909 downwards.
CTTTAGATAAAGAAGATATCAATAATAAACCTATATCACCCAAAAAAATTGAAACAGAAATAAAACCCCAACAAATCCAAGAATATCAAGAATATAAAATTGAAAAATTAGATGACTACAATAAAAAGGCAGAATTTGACGCTCAATATATTGAACAAAAAGATAAAGAAAAAGATGAAGAGTCTAAAAATCTAATTTTTGAAGAATTAAACAGAAAAGATGAAAATCCGATTAAACAAAATGATGAACCAGCTCAAACTGAAGAAAAAGAAGATGAGTGGGAAATCACTTTTGAAGTCAGAGATAACTAAAATTCTTGAGCTTTAATATCAATCATTACATCTTGCGGATAGACTTCATTTATCAATTCATTCGTTGAATCAATTATACAAAAAGAAAATTCACGATTTTCAAATCCTAAATCTTTGAATGGGATTTTCAGCTCAATAACTTCTTTATAAGCTATTTTTGAACCTTTTGAAATCATTTGACTCCACAAACCATAGGGACAAGATTTATTAAAAAATAGCCTTGAAATCTTATTGCTATCAAAAATAAAGCGAATTTCTCTTGAAAATTGATTCATCAAAATAGGGTAAATATTATTATCGTTTTTGCTTACAAAACGCATTGGAGAAAGAAATCTCTCATTTGCATTTGCAAAATAAATAGCAATTTGATTTTGAATATTTTCATAAGCCATTTTTACTGAATTTCTATTCAAAATAAATCTAAAATACAGATATTCCTTATCGTATCCGAAATAAATATTTTTAATTAAACTTGAAATATTTGATGTAGGTCCATCAGGAACAAAAATAGTTCCGGCATTTTCCCATTCTCTTTCATTATCTTCAATATCACAACATAAGCTTGGAGAAATTTCACTTTTTGGATTTCTTAGAGGTTTATTTGCAACACTAATTAAAGTCAAAGTCAAATAATTAGGAACAGGAAGCCCCATAACCTCATAAGCATTCATCAAATGACGCCTAAAAAGATAGTCAAATATTCCATCAGACTTAGACTCATTTGGTTTTCCATACCACCAATAAAAATCAGAACTTTGAGAAATAAGAATTTCTCTTCTTGCTTCTTCAAATTTTTCTTTTAGTCTTTTTTTATCTTCTAATTTTTTTAATTCTTTTAATTGCTCTAAATATTGAATTTCAATATCTTTTGAAACGCTATCCAAATATAGCCAAGCAACATTTTTAGTAGGTTCGCCTATCCACAAATCAAAATTTCTATTAATCCAAGAGCCTGATTTTAAATTTTCCAATTGTACAGGTTTATTTTGCTCTACAAAATCGCTCAATAATACTGTTTGCAATGTATCATCATCATTAATTAAACTATATATTGTCTCTAAAAAATCACTTCCGTCATTTTGATATGTTTCCCAGCAATTTTCGCCATCAAGCGCAATAGTTAAAATATGATTTTCTTTAGGGGATGATTGCAATTTAAATTGAATAGTTTTTATTTTTTCATATAAATCATTAGCAGCAACTCTTGAATCATAATTGCCATATCCAAAATTCAATAAATTTGAAAAAAATGAATCCGCAAAAACAATATTTAGAGGGTGTTTTCCCTTAGTTATATAATTTGTCATTAATTCATAAGGATTTTCAAGATTACCTTCAAAATCTCTCATAAATTCTTTTTTTATTGATTTTGATAAAATTCCTTCATCAACAACAGTCCACACAAAACCTTCTTTAGATAATAACTCTGCAGTTTTTGGACAAATACACTGTTCAGATAACCACATTCCTTTAGGTTTTTTATCAAAAATTTCTTCATATTTTTCAATAGCTAAATCAACCTGCATTTTAGCATCGGTATTATTTGAATAATTATCCGGAAGATTTTCAAAATTTTTAATTTCTTTACCTTTAAAATCAATCAATAAAGGTAATACAGGATGATAATACGGACTTGTTGAAACCTCTATTCTTTTTTCATCTTGATATTTTTTATATTCAACTAAAATTCTTTTTATAATATCAAGTTGAATTTCATATATTCTTTTTCTATCCTCGATTGTGTAATTCTTTTCTTTTTTAAATAAATTGTCTAAATCTGGATAATTTTTTATAAAATATTCATCAATCCAGCAAAGAGTATAATTAACCATAATATCAATGTATTCATCAAGCGAAAACATTGCAGTAGTCAATTCTTTTGCATTTGCTCTTTTATTGTAAAGCAAAGTATAATAAGGTCTTTTTAAAACCATATTTTTATAATTTAAATCAAAGTAATTATTTAAAATATATATTTTGTCATGTTCGCTTAAATCTTCTTTATTCTTCAAAAAAACTTTTAAATGCAAGTCTTGAAAGCCTTTTGCATATTTTTGAAGCGCAACCAATAAGACAGGCGAAAAATTAAAATTGAGCTTTATATTTTTGAAATTATCAATTCGCTTAAGCATATCAAGGTAATCTTTTGAAGCATGAAGCCTTACCCAAGGCAATAAAAAATCACCGCTATAATTCTCTTGATAATTTGGTTGATGAAAGTGCCAGACAAAAGCTATGTTTAATTTTTTCATACTAAGATTATAGCAATTTTTTTAACAATCGTAAACAAATTAATTTATATGATTTTTCCTTGAGAAATATTTACTATATCAACATTTTTCAAAAATTCATTATCAAAAGCCAAAGTATCAACGCTTGTTATAACCATCTGGATACTATCTTCGATCGCATTTAAAAGATAATTTTGACGAATATTATCAAGCTCAGCTAAAACATCATCCAAAAGTAATAAAGGTGTTTCATTTGTTTTTTCCTTTATTATTTGAAGCTCAGCTAATTTCAAGGCTAAAACAATTGTCCTTTGTTGTCCTTGAGAAGCATATTTTTTAGAATCAATATCATTTATATAAAAATCAATATCATCTCTATGAGCGCCTATTAAGCACTGTGCACGTCTTATTTCATCATTTTTTGCTTCATTTAACTTTTTATAAATTAAATCTTTTAACTCTTCGATTGATAAAAATTCATCAGTTATCGTTTGATATTTGATTTTCAACTCTTCATTATTAGCCATTGAAAAATGTTTAATTTTAGCAATTTTTTCTAACTCAAAAAGATATTTCATTCTAAGGAAAATCACATTAGCGCTCGCAACAGCCAATTGCTGATTAAAAACATCAAGCATATCATCTTGAATATTCCCTAGCGCAAGATAATTAGCCTTTTGAAGTCTTATTTTATTGAATTTTGCAAGCTTTTCAATATATAAAGGATAAACTTGAAAAATTGCCATATCAAGCCATTTTCTTCGATTTTGAGGTTCACCCCTCAATAAAAGCAAATCAGATGATGAAAAATTAACACTTGATAAAACTCTTAAAAAATCACGTGATTTTGTTTTTTTTAATCCGTTTACTTTTAAAATTTTATTTTTAGGCGGATTGAGTATAACCTCAAGCTCAAGCTCTGTATCATTTTTTTGAACAACAGCTTTGATATTTGCCATATCTTTATTAAATAAAATTAATTCACTATCCTTTTTAATTCTGTTTGAATCAAGAGCGCAAAGATAATATATAGCTTCAAGAATATTTGTTTTTCCTTGAGCATTTTTACCTATTATTAAAGTCTTGTTTGAAGAAAAATTATATTCAAAATCTTCATAATTTCTATAGTTTTTTAAAATTAATTTTTTCAATTTCATAAGATTATAGTATAATAAAAGCGTTATCTTAGCAAAATAAGGAAAAAATAAATGTATGATTTTATAACCATAGGCTCAGCTACTCAAGATGTTTTTATTCAATCAGATGTTGCAAGCATTGTTTCAGTAAGTCAAATAGCTAAAAAAAGCGAATTTATGTCTTTTCCTTACGGTGCAAAGACAGAAATAGCAGATTTTTCTAAAAATCTTGGCGGAGGGGCAGTTAACACTGCAACAAATTTAGCAAATTTAGGATGTAAAACATCAACAATCATAAAATTAGGTAATGATGAATTAAACAGCATAATTAAATTAAAACTTGCACAATCTGGCGTAGATATAATGAATGTAATAGATTCAGAAAAACATCTAACAGGTTTTTCAATCATTCTGGTTAGTTTTCAAGGAGATAGAACAGTTTTGGCTCACAGGGGTGCAAATGCCCATGTAAGCGAAAAAGAAGTTAACTTTGAAGCTATTAAAAATTCAAGATGGGTCTATGTTTCACCACTTTCAGGAAATAGCAATAAAATTTTAGATAAAATTTCAAAATTTTGCCAAGAAAATAAAATCAACCTTGCAATTAATGCAGGTACAACAGCGCTAAAAAAAGGCGAAAAATATTTTTCAAAAATTTTAAAAACAGCTCAAATTGTCGTTATGAATAAAGAAGAAGCAACTTTAGTTACTAAAATCCATGTTAGACAAGATACTAAAGAGCAAAAATTCTCAAAAAATGAAATTCACCCCGATATAGTTGAAATGCTAAAAGCGCTTAGAGGAGATACAACTGCAATAACAGTAATTACAGATGGAAAAAATGGTGCATACTGCTATGATGGCGAATCAATTTATATTTGTCCTACATTCCCTGCCGTTGTTACATCTACCCTTGGGGCAGGAGATGCATTTTCATCAACATTCTGCGCTTCAATGGATAAATTTAATTGGGATATTGAAAAGTCGCTAAAATATGCATCAGTTAACTCAGCGTCCGTATGTACGCATTTTGGAGCACAAGAAGGATTTTTAACATTTAATGAAATTGAAGAAAGATTAAAACAAGAAAAAGATTTTAAAGTTAAAATAATTAAGGCTAATAAATGCGCTTAGATAAATTTTTAAAAGTTTCAAGACTGATTAAAAGAAGAACTGTTGCAAACGATGTCTGTGACAGCGCAAGAGTATTTGTAAATAATAACCCCGCAAAACCCGCTAAGCAATTAAAAGTTGGGGATATAATTTCTATCGAATATAAAAATATGACAAAAACTTATAAAGTTTTGCAAATTCCACTTGGAAATGTTCCTGTTAATATGGCATCTGAGCTTTATGAAGAATTGCAATAAAAAGTCTTTATATGATAAGATTAACTAAAAAGAGGTAAAATATGAAATACGATTTTGGCGTTGTAAAAGAGCTAAAAGAAGATGAAACAAGGGTAGCAATTACTCCCGATGTAGTTTCAATGTTAAAAGCAGACGGATTAAATGTGCTTATCGAATCAAACGCAGGTTTATTATCCGGCTTTAGCGATGAAGACTACATTTCAAGCGGTGCTAAAGTCGTTGATAATGCTAAAGAAGTTTGGGATAACTCAAAAATAATAATCAAGGTAAAAGAACCTCAAATATCAGAATATCAATATTTTAGACCGGATTTAGCAATATTATCATATCTGCACCTTGCAATTGAAAAAGAATTGACTCAAGAGCTTTTAGCAAAAAAAGTAACTGCAATAGCTTCAGAATCAATCAAAACAAAAGACGGACAATTACCTTTATTAACACCAATGTCTGAAGTTGCAGGCAGACTAGCCGTTCAAATAGGCTCAAGGCTTTTAGAATCTCCAAACGGAGGCTCTGGCGTATTATTATCCGGAGTTCCTGGGGTTCAACCCGGTAAAGTTATTATTATTGGCGCAGGAGTTGTTGGCTTTAACGCTGCTCAAATCGCTATAGGCATGGGTGCTGACGTTTCAATTTTTGATATAAATCCTCAAAAACTTGTAAGAATTGATGGAATATATGGAACATCAATCAAAACCCACTACTGCAACCCTGCAAGGTTAGCTCAAGAAGTGCCAAAAGCAGATATATTAATAACATGTGTATTTAAACCATCTCATGTCGCACCAAAATTAATAACAGAAGATATGGTTAAATCAATGAAAAAAGGCTCTGTTATAGTTGATGTTGCGATTGATCAAGGCGGAAACGTTGAAACAATAGATAAATGTACAACTCGTCAAAATCCAACGTTCGAAAAATACGGCGTTTTGCACTGTGCAATTCCAAATATTCCTTCAGCAGTTCCAAAAACCGCTTCATACGCTTATTCTTACGCTATGTATCCATATTTAAAATCATTGGGCGAAAAAGGTATAATCGAAACAATAAAAGAAAATCAGGCCCTATCAAACGGTGTATATACCTTTAACGGTGAAATTACAAATGAAGAATTGGCTAAAACGCTAAATATGGAATATACACAAATTGAGCTTTTGGTAGGTTTCAAAATAAAATGATAGAAAATTCAAAGAGAATAGTTTTTAAATTCGGCACAAATATTTTAAGAAATGAAGATGGTGAAATTTCTCTATCACATCTATATTCTTTTATAGAAGATATTTCAAGATTATACAGACAAGATAAGGAAATTTTAATTGTAACATCAGGCGCAGTGGGTTTGGGTGCTAAAAAACTTAAAATAGACACTTCAACTTCAACTACACTCAAGCAAGCAGCAGCAAGCGTAGGTCAACCTTTACTGATGAGCATTTGGCAAGACGGTTTTGAAAAATACGGCATTACAACGGCACAAATTCTATTAACAGAAGAAGATTTTGCAAACAGAAAAAAATATTTATCATTAAGATTAACTCTATCGAAACTTCTTGAAAATAAAGTTATACCGATAATCAATCAAAATGACGCAGTATCACCATCTGAGCTTGAACATGCTTGTTTTTCAGACAATGATAAACTATCTTCAATAGTAGCATCAAAACTTGACGCTGATTTGTTAGTAATGGTTTCAGATGTTGATGGATTATATGATAAAAATCCAAAAGAACACAAAGACGCAAAATTAATCAAACAAGTTGATAAAGTTACATCTAAAATAGAAGCGCTGGCAACAGGGGCTTCAAGTGGCGGAAGAGGCGGTATGGTTACAAAATTAACCGCAGCTAAAGTCGTGTCATCAAGCGGATTATATGCAAAAATTGTAAACGGTAAAATTCCAAATATCATTAAAAAAGTATTTGATAATGAAATAGGCACAACTTTTTTACCAAGCAACAATCTATCCCATAAAAAGCGCTGGATTGCTTATGCTACAAATATTATGGGTTCAATAAAAGTTAATGAAGGCGCAAAAAAAGCAATAAAAGAAAACCAAAAAAGTTTATTAAGCATTGGAATTACAGATGTTGAAGGTAAATTCAAAAGAGGAGAAATTATCTCTATTTTAGATGAAAATAATCAAGAATTTGCAAGAGGAATTTCAAGCTATAATTCTGATGATATCGAAAAAATCAAAGGTCATCACTCCGATAAAATTTCTGAAATTTTAGGATATAAATTTGATGATGATGTTGTAATTAAAGATAATTTAGTTTTAATATAGGCAAAATATGGATAACACTAATATTACAGAAATAGCAAAAAATGCAAAAAATGCTTTTTTAAAAACGATGAACTTAAATGTCGAAGAAAAAAATAAAGCACTCACACAAATTGCAAAAGAAATAGAACAAAATAAAGAAAAAATTTTTGAAGCAAATAAACTTGATTTAGCCCAAGCGCAAATTATGCTTGAAGAAGGCAAAATCAACCAAGCAACATTTAATCGCCTAAAAATAAATGAAAACAAAATAAATGATTTAATATCTGGAATATATGACCTGATAAAGCTTGATGACCCTGTTAATCAAATCATTTGGCAAAAAGAACTAGATAGCGACTTGATTTTAAAGAAAATTTCAACTCCAATCGGGGTTATAGGAGTAATTTTTGAAGCAAGACCCGATTGCTTTATTCAAATTGCTTCTCTTATTATAAAATCCGGAAATTGTGCTATTTTAAAAGGCGGCAGGGAAGCGAACAACACAAATGAATTATTTTATCAATTAACACAATCTGCTCTAAAAAAAGTAAACTTTCCGCTAAATGCAATAAATTTAGTATTTTCAAGAGAAGATATTAAAAATATGCTATCCCTTGATGAATATATCAATTTAATCATACCAAGAGGCTCAAATGAGCTTGTAAAATTCATCAAAGAAAATACAAAAATCCCTGTATTGGGTCATGCAAGCGGTATTTGCCATATTTATGTCGATGACAATGTAAAATATGAAAACGCTCTAAAGATTATAATTGACGCTAAAACCCAATATCCTAGCGCATGTAATGCCCTAGAAACCCTCTTAATAAATAAAAATTGGAAATTTATCGAAAAACTCAAAAAAGATTTAGTGAAAAACAATATTAAAATCATCGAAAATCCCGATAATTATGCTTATGAATACGGCGATACCATTTTAGCCATAAAAATTGTAAATGATATCGATGAAGCTATAAACCATATAAATAAATACAGCTCAAACCATACGGACTCAATTTTAAGCGAAAACAATGAAAATATAGAAAAATTTATGAATTTTGTTGATTCGGCTTGCGTTTTTTCAAATTGTTCAACAAGATTTTCAGATGGTTTTAGATTTGGTTTTGGCGCAGAAGTTGGAATTTCAACCAATAAAACCCACGCAAGAGGCCCTGTCGGTCTTGCTGGACTTACAATTTACAAATATAAACTATACGGAAAAAATCAAATCGTAGCCCCTTATGCTAACGGCGAAAAGAATTTTTGTCATAAATTTATATAGTTATTCTTGAATGTGCTCTAGTGCCATATCTAAAACGGTTTTAATATGATAATCGCACAAGGAATAAAAAACATTTTTACCGCGTTTTTGCGCTTTTGTAAGCTTGGCGTTCTTTAATATCTTCAATTGATGAGATATAGCAGATTTTGTCATATTTAATTTTTTAGACATATCATTAACGCAAAGCTCACCGTTTTCTAAAACAAGCATTATTTTTATTCTTGTTGAATCGCCCATTATTTTAAAAAAATCTGACAATTCATCTATTTTTTCAGTATTTATAAGAAAAATTTCATTCATATTTTAATTATAATTGAATAGTTGTTCAATTGTCAAATTTTGTAAAGATTTTATGTTTAAGACTTGAAAGTTGAATGGTTGTTCAACTATAATATTAATATAGAAAAGTGAGGCAAATTATGCACGGACATAACCACAACCACGAGCACAATCATCAAATTTCTGCTCAAAACGAAAAAAGAGTATTATTGGTCATTATTTTTACATTTCTTGCTATGATAGCTGAAATATTATACGGCTATTTAACAAATTCTATGGGGCTTTTAGCTGACGGATACCACATGGGAACACACGCACTCGCTCTTGGTTTAACTTATGTTGCTTATGTTCTTATGAGAAAATTTGAAAATTCAGATTTATTTATAAACGGTACAGGAAAAATCGGTACTCTTGCAGGCTATACAAGCTCCCTATTTTTGGGTTTAACAGGAGTTTGGATAATAATTGAATCAATAAATCGATTTTTAAATCCATTAACAATAAAATTTGATGAAGCCATTATCGTAGCTGTAATAGGGCTTTTAGTAAACGCTATCAGTATTTTATTAATGGAGTTTAAAAATTCTAACCACGAAAAAGATTATAACTATAAAGCAGCATATTACCACATTTTAGCTGACGCTATAACATCAATTCTTGCAATAAGCGCACTAATTATAGGAAAACTTACAAATTTTGTATATCTTGATTCATTTATTGGTCTATTAGGCGGTGTTTTAATTCTAAAATGGGCCATTAATTTAATTAAAAAGACAGTAAAAATTCTAGTTGATATTAAAAATTAATTACTTTTTTCATCCATTTTTCAATTCTAAATTCATAGCCTTGGGGTTTGTTTGTTGTGATTGTGTAAATTGATGAAGTAATTAAAAGTATCATTGAAAATATAAAAAATATAGCGATTATTTTTTCTTTTTTTGTCATAGTTATTCCTTTTCTTGAATTGATTTTTGAAGCCATTCTTGTGCACGAGCACCAAGTAAAACTTTACCATCAACTCTAATACCATAGCCAAACGG
>CALUZF010000032.1 GCA_944325165.1 Candidatus Gastranaerophilales bacterium | reverse complement strand
AATAAAAATATTTCAGACATTATAAAAACACTAAAAAAGGACTGATAATAATATCAGTCCTTTTAATTTATTATTTATGTTATTTTGCTAATGCTTTTTTAACTTCTTTTTTATATTTTTCAACATTAGGCTGTAATACTTCATCTAAAGCTATATCAGATGTTGTAATATTACCTTTTTGGGCTCTTAAAATCCAGCCTGTGTATAAAGTTTCAAAATGTTTTAATTCGATAAATCTTGCTATTGATTTCATTGATAAATCTTCTAAAACGATTTTGGAAACAGGATGTTGAGCGCTATATGCACTAATTACACCTTCCATAACTGCGCTCATAACTTTATCATCTGATTTTACATATACAAAAGTAAAGAATGAATCATTGTTATTAATATCTAAATCAGCTTCTGCGTTATAGTGTAAATATCCTGGGCCAACATTTGTATCAGTAGAAATTGCAGCTTTTAGAGATTCATTTTTTAATTGTTTTTCCCATAGAGTTGTTCCAAAGAATTCATCTCCAAAATATTCTACAAAATGTTTATTTTTGCCCATATTTTTAGCTTTTACATTGAATTTAGCTAATTGCAAAGCTTCATTTTCTTCAATGTTGCTGTTTAAAAATTCTTTTTGAGCATCCAAAGAAGCGTTCATCAATTCTTTAACTTCTTCTTTTGAAACGCCTAAGAATAATAAGGTAAAAATTGTAGCGTCGTCAAAAATTGAAAATCTTCCGCCAACATCATCATGAACATAACCTGATAATTTGATTTCACCTGAATCAACTATTCTTCTTAGTGCAGATTTATCTGAATTTTTATCAGTCATCGCAACAAATTGATTTGATGTATCATTATTTCCTGTGTGTTCTTGAACAGCTTTTCTTGCTTTTTCATAACCAACGGTAGTTTCTAATGTTCCGCCTGATTTTGAAACAACTAAAAATAAAGTTTTATCTAAATCAAGTCTTTTAATCCATCTGTCAAAGCTCAAAGGCTCAACTGATGAAAAGAAATGAACATGCTCATCGATTCCTAATAATTTTGTGATATTTTCTGTTGTATGACGAGAACCGCCGATACCCAAAATAGCGATATCAGTATATTTACCTGCTTTTGCGGTCTTTACCATTTCTTCCATTTTATCTAAGTTTGCTAGTTGAATATTAGGCAATTTTTCAATCCAATTTAAAAACATGCCATCTTTTCCAGCACGAGATTTGATATCTTCAACCGCTTGAGAAGCGAACTCCCTAAATTGACCGCAGCAGCATTTTTTAACTACTTCAACTGTTGAATTTGTCATCTTTTTTCTCCAAAATCTATTACATCACAAATATAATGCGACAAAAAAGATGTAAATTCAAGATTTTAATCATATTTCTAGTTAATATTACTCATTATCTTTTCAGAATTAACTTCAACATTGTGTAAATCATCACAATCTCGTTTAATTCTTGCCAAGATATTAAAATCTAAAATTGGAGGAATTTTACCTTCAAATCCACAATCTTTAATAGTCGGATATCTATATGCCCAATTTGTAGTATCATCTTTAACATCATCAGAAGGAAGTCTGTCTTTTTGAGCTAAATAAGCTTTAATTGTATATTGTCTAAATGCTTCTTTGACATCAGGATAATTTTCAGTGTCATTATATGCATTCAAAAACATCTCTTCAAAAGGTTTATATGCAATATCAGCAGAATGAATTGACATTCCTTTTTTTAATTTATAACAAAAATCTTCAATTTCTTTTAATAACTCAACATCTGAACCTATTATTTGTAATTCACTCCAAAAACCTTGATTTTTATAGAATTTAGGAGCATATCTTGTATCAACACTTAAATGTAGTGCCATATAGCCTGTTTTTGTCTTATCGATTTTAAAGTCTATACCTTCAAGTCCGTTATCTGATCTAACATCATTTACCGCATCTTCAATTTTTTTCAATTGTGCATCGGTAAAATAAGAAGCAGAACCTTCTTCAGGTGATATATGGTTTTCAATTTCTTCAATTACTAAATTTTCATGTCTAATCATTCTGCACAAATTATCGACAACTCTATCCATAACATTGCCTTGTGCTTCAGTTACGACAATTCTTGCACCTGATATATCTCTGATATTTTCTTTAATTCCTTTTTCGCTATGCGGTGAAAATATCTTTCTATAAAATTTAGATTCATTTGTTTGCCTAAAAGCCGAGCTAATTTTATCTGAAACTTTTTCTTCTATACTTTCGGGACTTTTAACTCTAGCTTGGATAGGAGCTATAATGCCATTTGGATTATTATTTTCATCATATACATCTTGAGAAAAATATTTATCTAAAACCGATTGTAAATATTGATTTGCAGGTTGAGCATTTTCATGAAGTCTTTTGCATATTTCGATATTATTAAATGCAGCTTTATACTCAGATAAACCTGTAAAACTTATTGTATCTTGCGCTAAAGGTGCTAATTTTGGCGCTTTTATATTAAAATTTAAAACTTTAGAACTATTATTATTAATCGGATTTAATTGCGATTTAAAATTTAAAAAACTAATATTACTTATCATATTTATTCTCCGAAGATAATAAAAGCGCTAAAAAGAATTTTTTGTCAATAAATTAAAAAAATTTTTACAATAATATACATCTTATTTACAATCAAAAAAAAATAATGCAAAATAAAAGCTATGGGAAAATGTAAAAAAAGAACTCTCCATAAAGCAACAACATCATACTTTATGACTAGAGAAACAGCAGTTAACAATGTTTTTAAGATATTCAACGAAAACAAGAAAAAAATTGATTTAAAACTTGCTATGGATACAATTAGTTTATTCGGTTTATCAGCAGAAGAACTCTCAGAAGCAGGCCTTTCTTATGAAAACCTTAAAGCCTTAGGTTCTGCTATTGATTAAGCATAGTAGCTATTAAAGCGTCCTTTTTGACCTTGAAAAGCTTGAGCATAAGCAAGTTTTTTGATTTCATCTTTTGATGGCATATTGGCATATTTTGAAGTCAAATCTTGTGTTTGTTGTGCTTGTGTTTGTTGAGGAGCTTGCGCTATTTGCATTTGCTCTTGTGTTATTTCTTGATTTTGCGCATCTTGAACGGTTTCATTTTGCGCTGTTTCATCTTCTGCTTTAACACCAAGAAGTTTATCAACCCCTTTAGATACAGTGCCACCTGCTACTACACTTGTAAGCATTTCGCCAACTACAGCGCCAACTTTACTTCCAACACCAGGTAATATTATATTACCAATAGTAGCACCAATTATTTTACCCACCGCACTACCTGAAGAATATCCAATAAGGTCTGCTACAGCTCTAAGTGTTGTAACGCCCAGTGCTTTCATGCCTGACCAAAAACCTTCTTCTTTAAAAGCAGGAATTACGTCATTTTTAATATTAGGAATAAATTGCAATAAGGACATGAAATAATTGAATTTACCATTTTTCCAGCCGAGTTCTTCTTTTAAATTTTGCTTGAAGCAATTTCCAAAGCCTTTTGCAGCAGTTTTGAAGCCTTGCTCCGTTGCTTCTTGGGCTACTTTTGCTGCGTTTTTAGAGCTAAATTCAAACGCATCGGCAAAAACTCCGCCTTTTTCAGCTGCTTTAGCTGCTTCAGCTTTTTTTAGTGCACCTGCATCAATATTTTTTAATGCATTATCTAAAGTTTCTGCGGTTTTTTGATTTAATCCTATTTTCGCAACATCACCAAGAGCATTATTAGCATTTTGAAGTATTGTTTTATTTTGTTGCTTAGCGTTTCGTAAAGTTTCTTCGCTTACTTTATTTTTTGAAAATAAATTTTTAAATCTTGTCCAAAGGGACAATTTACCTTTTTTTTCAAATTTAGCAAGTTTTTTATTCGCTCTTGCTGACGCTTTAGCTAAATCTTTATAATCATTATAACCTCTTGCAAGAGTTTGAGAGCGTGTAAACACATCAACGCCTTGTTCTTTTAGCTTTTTATTTAACGCATCAAATTGCACACGATTTTGAGCTTTAATAGCTTGATTAATGCCACCATGAGCTTTAATTGCAATCCCTGCACTACCTGCAACCATAGCAGCAGGTAATGAAGCAGTACTCATAACTGTTGAGCCAAAGCTATTCTTTTGTTGCGTTGTTAACTCATTCGACATAATTAAACTAAAACCCCTATATACTAAATAAAGTATTTTTCTAATTAAAAATTGCCTAAAAATTTAATTTTTTTTGATATTATTAAGTTATGGAATATAACATTAAGCACTTTGCATACATTGGAGATGTTGTTTGGGAATTATTTATTCGAAAACTCGTGATTAAAAAAACCCAAAAACAAGATTTAATGCACAAATTGTCAACAAAATATGTTAATGCTCAAGCTCAAGCGGATATTTTAGAGTTAATTATCGAAAATTTATCAGATAAAGAATTAGAAATTCAAAAAAGAGGCAGAAACCTTAAAATCTCAATAAATAAAAAATCAAATCCAAAAATCCACTCTCTTGCAACATCATTCGAAGTTTTAATCGGATATTTATATTTAAATAACGAAAATAGACTAAATGAAATTTTAGAATTAATTAAACCTAACTTAAAAGATTTGATATAATAAAGCTATGGAAAAAAATATTAAAGAAGAATTTATATCAACGCTATCCCATGAAATAAGAACACCACTAACAAGCATTAAAGGATTTGCCCAAACAATGCTTAGCTCTTGGGATATGCTCGATGATAATAAGAAAAAAGAATTTTTAGAAATTATCTTAAATCAATCAAAAAGACTTATTAATCTTGTTGAAAACGTTTTAAATGTAGCAAAAATAGATTCAAATTCAAGCAATATAATTCTATCTAAAGTTGATATAAATAAAATCCTAACAAATTGCATAAATCTTGTTAAAATTGCTAATTCCGATTTTGAATTTTGTGTTGATTTATCAAAATTAGAACTTTATTCTCTTTGCGATAGTGATAAAACACAACAAATTTTATTAAATATTTTAGATAATGCAATTAAATACTCTATAAATTCTAAAAAAATAGAGATAAAAACAAGAAATAAAAATGATTTCAATGTTATTTCAATTAAAAATTTTGGCAATTATATTGAAGAAGGCAAAATCGAAAAAATCTTTGAAAAATTTTACAGAATTGATTCATACATTCAATCAACCACACAAGGAAGCGGTTTAGGACTATATATTGCAAAAAGTTTAATAGAAAAAATGCAAGGAAAGATTGAAGTAAAATCCTCAAAAGAAAATAAATTTGTTGAATTTTCAATATATTTACCAATCTATGAAATAGAAAAACTCACAAAAAACATAGGAGTTTAATTTTGTACAAAACAAGAGTATTAATAATATCAGAAAGAAAAGAGCAATCGATTAAATACAAAAAATTAATTGAGGTTCAAAATCAAGATGTAATTATTACCAATAATTTATCTGATGCTCTTGTAATATTACAAAAACAAGAAGTTGAATTTATAATAATTTCAGACACAATCAAAGATAAATTATCTGATTTTATTAAAAAAATTCGTGTTTTAACTTATAATTATCGTCCGATTATTATTGCCGTTTCAAAATCTAACGATGTCAATGATAAATTAGAAATTTTAAAAAGCGGTGCAGATGATATAATAGGCGAAGAAATTTCAAAACAAGAGTTTCAAATGCGCTTTATGGCGCATTTAAGAAGATACTGCGAAAGTTTCTTAAACCCGATAACTCATCTTAGCGACAAAAATATAACCCAAAAAGCAATCAAGAAAACCTTTGAATCAAACGAAGATATTTCATATTTACTTTTAAAAATTAAAAATTTGGATTTATATAACAAAACCCATGGTGAAATCGCTTATGAAAAAGTCTTGCAAACGCTGGGGGCTATAATTAATTCAACATGCGCTAAAGAAGATTATGCAGGACATATCAACGATAATGACCTAATTTTAATTACAAACACTATACAGGCTGAAAAAATAGCCTCTTTTTTAACTTTTGCTTTCGATAATATTTTAAATAAATTTTATTCAAACGATGAATTTGAAAATAATATCTGTATCCAATCCGATGACAACATAAAAGAAGCAAAAACAGGACTTATGCGCCTTAATATCTCAGTAATAGAAAAAAATGAAAATAATAATGATTACAAAACAATAATAAATAATCTTTATGAATTAATTAAATTGTGCAAAAATGACTACGCTTCAAGCTATATTGTAGATAGATATAGGCTAAAAGGGCAAACCCTAAAAAAAGAAAAAAAGGTTTTAATTTTTGAGCCTGACAATGCACTATCATATCTTTTGAAAAATGTCTGTGAAATGAATAATATAAAAACACAAACAGCAATAAACAAAGAGGATTTTTTTGAAATATACAATCAATTTAAACCAAATGTAGTTATAATCGATTGGGGCAATAAAGAAGAATCAAAAAATCTTGAAATTGCCCAAAAAATCGCAAACGATAATATAAAATTAATCTTTTCATCAGCATTTTTAAATAAAAAAGAAATCTTAAAAGCAGGCGCAAACCTATACATGCCAAAACCTTATGAAATAGATGACATGTTTAATTGGATTAAAAAATTCCTTGATTAATTTTATTAATACATTTCACCCATGCCAAATGTGAAGAATCCGCCTGATCTATCAGCACCGGCAGTATTTGTTAATGGAATACCATAATCTAAGTTGATTGGTCCAAGTCCTGGAATAAATACTCTCAAGCCGACACCTGCAGAAATTGCATAACCAGGTTTGTCGAATATTTCAGAGCCTAATGTCTTATTAAATAATGTACCTGCATCCACAAACGCAGCTATTCTTAAATTATTCAAGAATGAATTAGATGTCAATCTGTCTATAAATGGTATTGGAACACGCAACTCGGCGCTACCCAACATATAACCGTCGCCAACACCAACTTCAGATATATTGAAACCTCTTATTGTATAAGGTCCGCCCAATGCAAAACCTGCAAAATCCGGCATATCACCATGTAATTTACCGCCTGCACGAGCAGTAACAACAAATGATGATTTTTTACCTACAGGAATAAATCTTCTAATCATACCGTGTAATTTACCGAAGGTATTTCCTGAAATACCTAAGTTTTCTTCAAGCATAACTCTTGCTAAGACACCTTTTCTGGCATTAACAACAGAATCTCTTGTATCGTATATTAAAGCAGGAGTTACTTTTATGAAAAATCCGCCATCGAGCTCTTTATCACGATTAGCCCATGCAATTCCTTTTTGGGCATATATTTGTTGCATCTTTGATGCATCACCTTCATCCAAAGTAACGCTTTCAATTCCAAAGCCCAATGAACCGGATAGATTTTTATATGTTGTGAATTTACGAGCAATTGTTGCTTCAGCACCAAACCTTTTTTCTATTGCCAACGGTACTTGATAACTTCCGTAATATCTTGCAAAACCTCTAATTGCTAAAGATTGATTTTCACGCTTAAACATGGGTTCTAAGAAACTCAATTCACCTTGAAAATTAGCTTTATTAACAATAGAGCTATCGTTCATCAAAACACCTGTACCTGCCATTAAATTCAAATTAAGCTTTTGACCCAAACCTCTAAAGTTATTTTCGCCAAAACCTACAGAACCAAAGAAACCTGAAGCAGAATCTATACCAACCCCAAGAGAAATTCTTCCTGTTCTTTGTTCTTCTAATGAAATATGAACATCATACAAGCCTGTTTGTTTATCTTGATTTAATTCTCTTTGAACATCCTTAAACGCTTGAGTACCCATTAAACGCAAAATATCCGAGCGCATTGTATTTTCATTATAAACACTGCCCGGTTGCAAAAATATATTTCTTTTTACAATAAAATCTTTTGTTTTATTATTGCCATCAACGATAATATCGCCAATAATACCTTCATCAATTAAAAAATTAACATATCCATCCGGATCATCGGAAACTTTTACAACACGAGCAAGAATATATCCTCTTGTTGAATATAATTCTTGAATTTCATTAATAGCATTATTTATGCTCAAGATATTTTGAGGTTTTCCTTTGTATTGATTTAAGATTTTTAAAATCTCATTTGTTGAAATACTTTTATTTCCAACAACGCCAAAGCCCATAACAGGAGGATTTTCTTCTAAGATAATTCTTAATTTAACATTATTGTTATCAATTCTAATGGGCAGAGCTCTGATATTTTGAGTAAAATATCCTGTGTCATATAGCGCTCTTAAATCGCTTGAAATGTCGGAGCGAACATATTGATAACCCTCTTTTGATTTAATTTGCTCTTTAATATAGCTTGCATCAAGCAAATTGTTACCAAAAATTTCCACCTCTTTAATGTAAACCACATCAGTATCATTGATATAAGTTTCATCTTGAGATACATCTTGAGAAGTATCAAAAATTCCTTCTTGAGTAGTTTCTTCTTGGATTATTTCTTCTTGGATTTCTTGATTTTCTTGTTTTTTATTCTTTTTAAAGAAATTAAATAAGGATTTTTTCTTAGTATTCTTAGTTTTTTTGGCTTTTTTAGTATCGGTTTTAATGGGGACCAAACTTGTATCTTCATCTTCAAATGCCGAAAATACTGAATTATCAACAGGAGCATCTTCTAGTTTAATCTCTTTTGGAGCTTTATCTTTTTTATCTTTTTTCTTAAAAACTGACTTTAAACCTTTAAAATTATTAATATCAACCCCTTGTTTTTGAGTATTTTCATCTACAGAAACACTAAGCTCATCGCAAAAAGCGCTCTGTCCGACAAATAAAGACAAAAAAGCAATAATTGTTATGATTTTTATATAATTTTTTCTCATTTAATCCAAGTCAAAATTCTAAGACAATAATCTCCTAAAAAATATTATATATCTAAAATAAATGAAGTCCAAATAAATTAACAAAATCGGTAATTTAGCCTAGTTTTTGAAATGAATTGTTACAAAAATTGTAAACAAAGTGTCAGAATATAATTATTTATAATAGTATTTTATTATGCAGGGTGTGAAAATGAAAAAAATAAAAATAGATAGTGAACACAGAGCACTCATTGAATCCGTCATCAGAGAAAATCCAAAATTTCGCAACAATGAAGAATTATTGGAGCTTTTTTGTGAAGCAATTTACAAAAAATCATATCTTTTAATTGATGCAATAAGAGATAAAGCACGCTTAAAACGTCATTTAATGATGATAAGCGACTCTTGTATGGATCAAATTATAAAAGAAAAAAAGAAATTTGAACAAACAAAAATTTATCGCCAAATCGAACATACTTCTAATTTGCAAAAAGAAATAATTCCTCTTAAAAATAGTCCGTTAACACAAAAAGAAGAACTTGAAGAAGAATTTAGAATGCAGCAAGCTTCAAGAAGCGTTGTAAATTTAAAAGAAGAAATTCAAAGAAGCGAAAAATATGATTCATCAGATATGTTAATAGACCCTTTGGATTTTTGTCCTCAAAAAAGAGTTTCAGAGCATACTATCGAAAAACTTATTCAAATTGTCAAAATCATTGATTCAAAATTCCCTAAAAAAAGATATTATGAAATTTTTGTACTTCGCTATATCAAAAAATACAATCAAACAGATATAGCAAGAGAAATGAAAATTTCTCAAGTTGAATTATCAAAAAGATTTGTAGAATTAATTAAACTTACAAGAGAAAACACTAACCTTTAGTAATAGAGAGCAAATCTTGATTTTCTTGTTGTTCTTGTTTTTCTTTTTGGATAGCTTTTTTTCTTTGTTCTCTTTTATAAATAACACTGCTTAAAAGATTATAAGCTTTTTCGCTATTGATACAATTAATTCTAACCGTATTATCATCAAGCTCAACATTTATGGATTTTGAATCAATAAAATCAGATTTAAAACCCGTGATTTGTATTATCCTGTTTTTTAAAATAGATAGCGGCAGGGCAATAAATTCTTCAAATGAATCCATAATTTTATTTTTGCTTTTCATTAAAAATTATTATAACAAAATACTCAATTTTTTTGTATAATTATTAAAACATGTTTTAAATTTAATAAAGGAAAAAATAATGTCTGAAAAACTATACCATGAAATCACACCCGAAGGCTTTGGAATTGCTATTGAAAAAGATGAGGACTTATACTCTGAAAAATCACCCTATCAAGTAACTGATGTATTTCATTCAAGAGCTTTCGGAAATGTTTTAACTCTTGACGGCTTAATGATGGTAACTGAAAGAGATGAGTTTTTCTATCATGAAATGATAGTACATATACCCATGCTTACACATTCTAACCCTGAAAATATCTTGGTTATAGGCGGTGGTGACGGCGGAACAGTACGTGAATTATTAAAACACCCATCAGTTAAACACATTGATATGGTTGAAATAGATAATATAGTTATAGAAGCAAGCAAAAAATTCTTCAAAAGCGTATCATGCGAGCTTGATAATCCAAAAGTAAGCGTTTTAGTTCAAGATGCAATTGAATTTATTGAAGGAAAAGAAAACATATATGATATTGTATTAATTGATTCAACTGACCCGATTGGCCCTGGGGAAGGCTTATTCAATGAAAAATTCTATAATAATGTTAAACGTGCCTTAAAAAAAGGCGGTATAGTTACACCTCAAACCGAAGGACCTTTTGCACAAAGTGAAAATATGAGAAAAACTTATGCACTATTAAGAAAAGTTTTCAAAAATGTTGCTCCATATTGTGGCCCTATGCCAACATACCCCGGTGGATATTGGTCTTGGGGGTTTTGTAGCGACGATGTTGAAATTCCAACAGACTATACAAAAATTGATGAAAAAAGAGCACAAGAAATTGCAAAAACTTGCAAAATCTATAATAGAGAACTACACAGCGCAGTTTTTGCCGTTCCTAACTTTGTTAAAGAATTAGCAAATGGTTAATGAATATAAAACTAAAAAAATAAATAACGGTTTATCGGGTGAAATTATAATACCGCCCGATAAATCTATTTCTCATAGAGCAATTATTTTTGGAGCTTTAACAAAAGGAAAAATCAAGATAAAAAACCTCTCTAAAGGTCAAGATTGTATATCAACTCTTAAAATTTTTGAAAAATTAGGGGTAAAATATGAATTTATCTCTGATAGAGATTTAATTTTAAATTCTTCAAAAGGTCTTATTTTAGATAAAGAAACAATTTTTGACTGCGGTAATTCAGGAACAACCACAAGACTTTTATCAGGGTTATTATCTTGGCAAAACTTTAGCTCGACTTTAGTTGGAGATGAAAGTTTATCTAAACGTCCCATGAAAAGAGTAATTGAACCGCTAAAATTAATGGGCGCTGATATTTCATCAAACGATAATAAATTACCTATTAAAATAAAAAGTAAATCCCTAAAAGGAATTGAATATTTTTCACCCATTCCATCAGCACAGGTTAAGAGTTGTCTTATGCTTGCAGGGCTTGGTGCACAAGGAGAAACAATAATCCATGAAAAAACGCTATCAAGAAATCATTCAGAAATAATGCTTAAATATCTTGAAGCTGATATTGAATATGGAAAAGATGACAAAGGCTTTTATACAAAAATCAAAAAATCAAAATTAACCCCTAAAGATATAGAAATAGTTGGAGATATTTCATCTGCAGCATTTTTTATGGTAGCAGGAGCAATTGTTCCAAATTCATCCATAGTAATTAAAAATGTTGGAATTAACCCCACCAGAACAGGTATCATAGACATTTTTAAACAAGCAAAAATAGATTTTGAAATATTAAACCAAAAAACGGTTTCAAATGAGCTTTGCGCTGATATTAAAGTAAATTACACGCAAAATATCCAGCCTTTTATAATTGAGGGCGATATAGTTCCAAGATTAATCGATGAAATACCAATTTTAGCAGTTCTCGCCACTCAAGCACAAGGAAAAAGCATAATAAAAGACGCTAAAGACCTTAGAAACAAAGAATCTGACAGAATTAAAACAATTTGTGAAAGCTTTAAAAAACTAGGACTTGAGATTGAAGAAAAAGAAGACGGTTTTGAAATCATAGGCAAAAAAAATATTGATAAAGAAATAACTCTTGAAACACACCTTGATCATAGGCTTGCTATGAGCTACTTTGTGCTTTCTTTGATTAATGAAAAAGAAATGACAATAAAAGGTTTTGACTGTATCAACAGCTCATTTCCCGAATTTTTAAATTTAATGAAAAAAATTAAGTGTACTTCTTGCCATTAATCGATATTTGTTATATTATAGCCGTATGAGAACATTTGCAGAAACAAAAACACACGAAGTCACAGTCGACGTTGTAATTTTAACAATTCATAATAACAAGCTTAAAGTTTTGCTTATTAAACGTGCAAACGAACCTTTTAGAGGCAAGTGGTCAATCCCTGGGGGATTTATCAGATTATCCGAAAATATTGACGATGCGGCACTTCGTGTCTTAAAAGAAAAAACAAATGTTTCAAATATCTATTTAGAACAATTATATACCTTTGGCGACCCTCTGCGCTATCCTAATGCTCGTGTCATAACTTGCGCTTATTTTGCGCTTTTAAGAGCTGAAGATATAAAACTTGATATAAAAGGAGCGCAAGGTGTATCAGATATCCAATGGCATGAAGTTGAAAAACTACCGCCATTAGCTTTCGACCACAAAGAAATTATTGATTATTCTCTTAAAAGAACTCGTGAAAGATTGGAATTATGCCCTATCGCATTCCAATTATTGCCTAAAAAATTCACATTAACAGAGTTACAAAAATCTTACGAATTAATCTTAAAAAAAGACTTAGACAAAAGAAACTTCAGAAAAAAAATGTTATCATCAAACATTTTAGTTGAAACAAATGAATATACAAAATCAGTTTCAAAACGCCCTGCGGCACTTTATTCATTTGATAATATCACGCTTAATTCCAAACGTGGTCATTTCTTTACTTAATTTATTTAATCAAGGTTTTTGCAAAATCAATTGTTTGTTGAGTTACTTCACCGCTTGCAAGCTGAGCTAGCGCTTCAAGACGTCTATTTTCATCCAGAATTTCTATTTTGATATTTGTATTATCACTATGAGTTTTTGTAATCCAAATAAAATTATCCGCCTTAGCACAAATTATGGGTTGATGTGTAATACATATAATTTGAGAAGTTTTTGATAATTCAATCATCGCTTGAGCAACAGAATTAGATGTAATCCCTGAAATACCCGTATCAATCTCATCAAAAACAACGACAGAAACTTTATCCACAAGAGCAAAGACGGTTTTTAGCGCAAGCATAACCCTTGAAATCTCACCGCCTGAAGCTACTTTTGATAGCGGTGATAAATTTTGATTTTTATTTGTTGAAATCATAAATTCAACGCTATCAACTCCATTTTCATTTTTTGAAATAGGGCTAATTTTTATTTCAAATTGGGCTTCTTTTAATTCAAGATTTTTTAGTTTTTCTTCCACTAATTTTGATAATTCTTGAGCATATTTTTTTCTATATTGGCTTATGCTTTCGCTCAAAATTTCAAGATTAGACAATAAATTATTATAATTTTCTTCTAAAACCTCAATATTATTATCGCCATTTGTCAATTCATTTAATCTTTTTTCAATATTATCTCGCTCAATATCAAGATTTTCACCGTATTTTCTTTTTAGCTTTTGAATAAGAGAAATTCTTTCGTTTAACTCATCCAATCTCATTGGATTTAATTCCAAATCTGAAGAATAATCCCTTAAAAATGTTGCAACATCTTTTAAGCTCTCAAAAGCATCAAATAAAGAGCTTTGAGCTTCAAGTAGATTTTTATCAAGCTCTGATAAAGATGAAATTGTGTATTTAATTTTACCCAATGCTTCAACTATACTTTGATTATCACCATAAAGCGCATAATAAGAAGAATATGAGCCTTCCTTTAGTTCTTGAACATTTGATAAAATATTTAATTCTTCTTTTAATTCTTCTTCCTCATTTTCTTTAACTGCTGCTTCATCAAGCTCATGCAATTGAAACTTCAAAAAATCGATTTCTTTTTCATTATTTTCAAGATTTTCTTTTAAATTTTGAAGCTTCTTTTCAACCTCTCTAAATTCAGAATAATTTTCCTTATAATTCTTAATTAATTCATCAAATTCGACACTTTTTTTTGAAATATAACTATCTAAAAGATGAATATGGCTTTTAGGCTGAATATAAGAATATGTTTGATGTTGAGAATGAATATCCACCAAAGATTCTCTTAAATCTTTGATTTCATCCAAACTCGATAAAATTCCGTTTAATCTAAATTTTGATTGAGTTGAAATCTCTCTTGAAATAACTGTTTCTATACCTTTATCTTCAAATACAGCTTCAATATAGCAAGGTGATTGCTTATCTAAAACAACTTCTTTTGAAACTTTTGCCCCTAAAACGCTATCAAGAGCTTTTATTATAATACTTTTACCTGCACCTGTTTCACCGCATAAAACATTAAAACCTTTTGTAAAATCAAGGCATGCTTCTTTTAACAATATGAAATTTTTAATTTTTAGTGATTTTAGCATTTTTATTTCTTTGGCGATAATGACCAGTGTAATTTTTCTTTTAAAATATCATAAAATTTATCTTTTTTTTGATTTAAAACTAAAAGTTTTGCA
>CALUZF010000031.1 GCA_944325165.1 Candidatus Gastranaerophilales bacterium | reverse complement strand
CCTAAAATTGAGCCTAATATTAAATATGGTGAATAATCAAAAAATACTTCTGCTTCGTCTTTTGAATATTTTTTTTGTAATAATAAATAAGAAAAAATAACACCCACAAGAAAAGATATTGCCATAAAAAAACCGTAATATCTTAATGAAAATCCGTTAAAATGCAATAATACTGCACTATTAGGCGGTGGTATAATTATATTCATTATTTATCCGTATTTAAATTATATTGCTCAACTTTTTGTGATATTTTATCTTTATTATCGTTAATTGTTTCTAAAACTTGTTGAGTATCTTCGGCATTTGGCGCTAAAGTTGTATATTTATCAAAACTTTCATTTGCTTTTGTTAATAAATTAACATATTTTTCAGCGGCTTCAATTTCTGCTTCAGGGCTTTTAAAGACAACATCCACTACTTCGCCTTTTTCATCTTTTGTTTCATATATTTCATCTGCAACATGCATAGCACTAACTGCATGGGTATAATATACAGCAGGTTCATTTTTAGCTAATGGAATTGCAGCTTCAATGTTATTCATTGCTTTTTCATATTCGCCTTTCATTATATATGCATTAGCTAAATTATATCTTGATTCATATATTTCTCCATCTAAATCTACAGAAGCTTCAAGCCTTGAAATAGCTGCATCAACATTTCCTTCTTCTATATATTTACTTGCTTTTTGATTTAGCTCATGCACTGCAACCATATTTACACAGGCGCAAGAAATAACTCCTAAGAACAATATAAAAGCAAATTTTATTAATTTAATCATAATATCCTCTAAATTTTTATTCACAATTCCTTTTAACCTAAGAATATTTATAATAAAGTGAAATGTAAATCATACATTTGATTAATTTTTGGAAGTTTATGGAAGAAAAATTATTATTAATAAAATATCAAGATAATTTTGCGGATAATTTTACCTCTTATGCTTATGCAAAAATTATTTCAAAAAAATCAAATACAAAATATTTTTATGAAAATGACCCTAAATCGAGAAAAGATTTTGAAAAATTAATGTCAGATTTTAATTTAAAATGCGACTATATTTCAAAAAATAGAGCAAAAGAAATATACCATGACGCACTAAAAAACGATAAAATTCACATAAATCGTAGATTTATCAGAAAAAAACAATTCGTCAATAAACCCCATTTTAATTTTAGAGATATTAATTTAATCGGTGCTGATATTTTAAATGATTTCAAATTTTCAAATTCTAATTTTTTAATTAGTTATGATATTTTAGAAGAAATAAATGCTTCAAATTCGATTGGACTGTATATTAACGAAAAAGACGAGCTTGATTTAGAATATGTTAATAAAGCTCTAAAAAGATTGAATAAGTACGTTAAAAAACCTATTTTGTTTATATTTACTCAAAAAAAGCTTGATATTCAAAACAAACTTTTTTTAAATCCTAAAATAATTTGTATTGACGATTTTAGAGAAGAATTTTATTTGCTTAAAAATTGTAAACATAAAATTATTCTAAATGAAAGATATTCCTATTCAGAAGGCTTTTGGGCAGCAATTTTATCTCAAAAAGATTACTATTATAATATTTATGACAAAAATATTAAAACAAAAAACTTTAAATTTAATTGGATTGGTGTTTAATCCAGCGGTTGCTTAATATAGACGCCATCTCCGCCTAGATATTCAACTTCTTTACCATTTATATATAGATAAACATTTTTGTTGGGTTCATAATATTTGACTGTTTTTGATAGCTGACTGACACGGCTTGTTATGCTTTTTGAGCCTCCGCCATTTCCAAAATTAGATGATAAATCAACTATTACATCTTTATCAAGTCTTTTTACTGCAATTAAATCAACATTTGCTGGAATTTCTGAATAAATGCCTTTTTTTGTTTCAGAAATCAATGGTCCTTTTAAAAGCACCATAATTGCATTTTCTAAAGATGGCTTGAAAGAAAGCTCTCTATATACCTTAATTAAATCACCATTACTTGAATAAAAGTAGCAATAGTGCTTATATTTTGTATCAGGCTGAACTTTTGGCTTATTTTCCTCTTTTTGAAGTTCTTTTTGGGTTATTTCATGTGGAGTTTCAATCGCAGGAGCGTCACTCAAGCCTTCATGCGTACCAAACACCGTACTATTATCAGAAGTATTTAAATTAAGAGAATAACTATCAGTTGATGTAAATTTATATGCTAAAAATCCAAATGCTAAAATCAAGCAAACAAAAAATGTTTTAAAGAATGTATTCATTCATCCTCCTTAAAAACCTTTTTAGGTTTTATTAAATTATCTGATAAATTTGCAATAGATACAAGTTTGTTATCTTTTGTTAATAAAATTATATCAGAAGTAATTTTGGTCTCATTTTGTATAGCATTTCCATTTAAAACTCTCATTAATTGATTATCATTTAGCTCAATTTTTGGATAATTTAAGACCTCGAGCGGATTGATTTTAATATATTCATCATCTAAATTATTGGAATTTTGTATTAAAAAATCACCCGCTTTAGTTCTTTTTAATTCAATTAAACAAGCTCCACAGCCCAATTTTTCACCAATATCATTAACAAGAGAGCGAATATACGTACCTTTTTTGCAATTTATCTTAATTATTGCTTGATAATTCTTAAAATCAATCAATTCAATGGAATAAATCTCAATTTCTCTTTCAAAATCGGAAATATTAATATCTTTATTTTTTCTTGCAAGGTCACAAAGCTTTTTGCCGTTCTTTTTTATAGCAGAATATTTTGGAGGAATTTGTTTTGTTTTTCCAATAAAAGTTTTTAAAACATTATTCAAATCATCAAACGAAAAATTTGGTTTAGATATATATTGCTTCTCGCCTTCTAAATCATAAGTATCGGTTATATAGCCAAATTCCATAGTTGCTATATATTCTTTATTTGAATTTAAATAATCCAATAATTTTGTAGCATTACCAACTCCAACTTGCATAACCCCATACGCAAGAGGATCAAGAGTGCCACTGTGTCCGATTTGCTTAACATTTAGATGTTTTCTTAATTTTCTTATTACATCAAAAGATGTCATGCCTTTTGGCTTGTTGATATTTAAAAAATACATCTAAACTTCGCCACGCTCGATTTTATTTATTAATTCCATCATTTTTGCACCATGCTCTAAAGAATCATCTAAAATAAAAAGCAATGTAGGAGTTTTTCTAAGTCTAATTCTTTTGCCTACTTCATGTCTTATTTGACCAACGTGGCGCTCAAGTGCATTTTTTGTTTTTTCTTTAACTTCATCATTTCCATAAACACTATAGAAAACTCTTGCAGCTGAATTATCGGATGAAACATCAACATCTGTAATAGAAACCATACCACATATTTGCGGGTCTTTGATTTCACGAAATATTATATCTGATATTTCTCTCATTAGAGCTTTTCTAACACGTTCATTTCTTAAAGTCATAAATACCTACACTAATGTTTGGGGTTCAATTTCTTTTGTAGTAGAAACTTCGATTATATCGCCTTCTTGGATGTCATTGAATTTAGAAAATGAAATACCGCATTCAAAACCTTCTTTAACTTCTTTAACATCGTCTTTAAAGCGTTTTAATTGGTCAATTTCACCTTTAAATATTTCTTCGCCGTTTCTGATTAAACGAGCTGTTTTAGAACGCACGATTTTACCTTCAAGAACGTAACATCCGGCAATTTTGGTAGTTTTGCCAATTGTAAATACGGCTCTAACTTCTGCTTTACCAAGCTCAACATCTTCAATTTCCGGTGATAACAATGATAACATAGTTTTTTCAATATCTTCCAAAACTTGATAGATGATGTCGTATTTTTTAATTTTGACACCCTCTTTTTGAGCTGAAATTAAAGCATTTGCATCTTCTTTAACTGTAAAACCAAGAATAATTGCATTTGAAGCACTTGCAAGCATAACATCAGCTTCTGAGATATCGCCGACACCGGCATGAACAATTTTTGGTACAACTTTTAATGACTTAACATTTTGAATTGCATTTGAAACTGCCTCGGCTGCACCATTTGTGTTTGCTTTAATAATAAGATTTAAATTTGTAACTTGATTATCAGCGGCAATTGCTTCTTTTTGTACATGTGCTGCAGTCATTGCATCAAGTCTTGTCATGCGCTCTTTTTGTTTTCTTTCTGAAACAATTTGTTTCATTAATTTATCATTTGCAACAACTTCAAAAATATCACCAGCTTGAGGAACTTCATTTAAGCCAAGTATTTCAACAGGAGTTGAAGGGCCGGCGGTTCTAACTCTTTTTCCAGAATCATCCAATAAAGCTCTTACTTTTCCGCCAACAGTACCAACTACAATTGAATCACCAACTTTTAAAGTACCATTTTGTACAAGCATTGTTGCAACAGGACCTTTACCTTTATCAAGATTTGCTTCAATAATGACACCTGTTGCAGGACATTTTTCAACTGCTTTTAAATCTTGCATTTCTGCAACTAAAAGTATATATTCAAGCAATTCATCTATACCTGTTTTTTGTAGAGCAGAAATTTCAACGCAAATTGTATCACCACCCCATTTTTCGGGTACTAAACCATGCTCAACAAGCTCTTGTAAAACTCTATCTGGGTTTGCATCCGGTTTATCACATTTATTGATAGCAACAATAATTGGAACATTTGCAGAGCGAGCATGTGAAATTGATTCAACAGTTTGAGGCATAACTCCATCATCGGCAGCAACAACTAAAACAGCAATATCTGTTGCTTGCGCACCACGCAAACGCATTTGAGTAAATGCTTCATGACCTGGTGTATCAATAAATACAATCTTCTTTTTATCAAGCCAAACAGTATAAGCACCAATACTTTGAGTAATTCCACCAACTTCTGTTTGAACAATTTTATGTTTTGATGCTCTTATTGAATCAAGAGTAGTTGTTTTACCATGGTCAACATGACCCATAACAGTAACAATAGGCGCTCTTCTTATAATATCTTCTTCTTTAGCATTAACAAGATATTTATTAACACCTTCTTTTTCTTCTTCTTGAGCAATAAATTCCTCTAAATCTTCTTCTAAAATTTCCAAACCAAAATTTTGAGCAACTTTTTTGCTTGTATCGGTATCTATAGGGGTATTTACAGTAACCATTATGCCTTCAAGCATTAAAAATTTGATAATCTCAGCTGGAGTTTTTTTGATTTTATCAGATAGTTCACCAACTGTCATAGGTTTATTAATTACAACAGAAGTAACTTCTTCAACAGCAGCAACTTCTTGTGTATGCTTTTTATGTTTATTCTGAACTGCTTTTTCAAGGCTAATTCTTTCTTGTTCTTCTTGTTTATTATTGTAAGAATGGTCTTTTTTCTTCTTTTTATTACCTCTACCTTGATTGTTATACATTTCTTGAGAAATAATATGACGTTTAATGGGCGCTTGCGGCGCTTGTTTTTGAGGTCTTTCTTTTTTTTCTTGTTTTTCTTGAGGTTTTTCTTGTTCTTGGCGAGAAAAATTCTTTCTTGTCATAGAAGGTAAGCTTGAAAGTTTATCCGTAGAATTTTCAATCTGGGATCTATTTGGAGCTTTTTGTACATTTTGAGATTTTTGTTCTTGCTTAATTACTTGTTTTGGTTTTTCTTGAATAGGTTTTTTAACTTGTTCTTTAGCGCTTCTTACTATTTCCAGACGTGAAACAGTCTTAATTTGAGGTTCTGACTTCTTTTCTTCCTTAACATCATTAGACTCTATTGGCTTTTGCTTTTTAACAATAAAAGCTTTTGGTTTAGCATTTTGCTTAGGAGTTTTTTTATAAAGCGCTTTTATCTTATCAATAGAGTTATCGCTAACTGTAGAGCTATGTGATTTTAGCGAAAGACCAAGTGCTTCATTAGCTTTTTCAATTAATTCCTTAGAAGTTATATTCAATTCTTTTGCAAGTTCGTGTACTCTCATGGTTCTCCAATTCGATTTTTGTATATCTTTAAAATAACACAAGCAAATTTTAAAGTATAGTCTTTATATATTTATAAAATCAATTTTCACCAATACCCATGGTGCTTCTTGTACTTTTTTTGCATAATATCTAACAAAAATATCATTATTTTTCTTAATATCATCAAATTTAATTCCATCGGGCAAAACCAAATCCTGACAAGTGAAATCGTCATATCCATCTAAAAAATTTGTAGGAGAAATGACTTTTTTTTCTATCTCATAAACATTGCCGTTAAGATAAAATTCAGCTTTAATAAAAAGATTATTTATCGGTTCATTTTTAAGATTTTTAATATTAAATGCCAAGATATTTTTTACATTGTTAAATATATTTTTTTTCGTAAGGATAAATGAATTATCTATACTAAGCTCATCTTTATATAAATAAACATCAGAAACTTTCTGTTTAAAACGAGATAATTTAGAATTATAATGATTAAAAACACTATTTTGAGATTGTGCTCTCGCGCTATCCATCAATTTTTGCAATAAACTATTGTATATATAAGGATTTACAAGAAAATTATCCTTATAAAAAGCCTTAGATATGTATTTTTCAGCTTCTTTTGGATTTGCATCCACATATATCAAACCAAGCTTGTAATTGGCCAAAGGGGTATCTTTAATTTTAATAGAATTTTTTAAATTAACTATAGCTTCATCGAATTCATTATTATCTACATTATAATCAGCTAATTTAATTAAATCTTTTGAATATAAATCTTTAATATAGCTTAAATATGAGGGGTTTTTCATACTTTTAGCATACTTATAGACTATTTGATAACTTTTTGTAGAAGCTAAGTAATTTTTTTCATTGCTTAATCCTAAGGCAATTTGTTCATAAATTTTAGCTTTATATAAATTTGATTTATCATTGTTAATACTCAACTCCTCAGCTAAATTTGCAGCATGAGCATATAAATTATGTTTTGCACAAAATATCGCATAACAGTAAAGCGCATAATCAGACCTTGAAGAATATCTAAGAGAATTTTTATAAAATTCATTCGCTTTTTCTAGTAAATTTAAGCTTTCATACATTTTTGCAAGTCTTAGATTAACTAAAACATCCTCAGGAGACTCGACAAGTTTTTTTTCTAATTGCTCTATAGTAAAAAACTCAGATAAATTTTCAACATTAAGTTCATTTGAATTAACATAGTCTTCGCTTCTAAAGAGTAGCTCCAATTCGACAACAAGCCCAATTGCAACTGCAATTGATAAAGATAATATTATGGTAATTATATATTCATTTATTGTATTAATGTTTTTTTTAATCATAATGCTCTCTTATTTCAATCGATTCAATACAATTCATATTTTTGAAATAGTCATTTATCTCTTTAAGCGATTTTTTTGTAGAAATTATCGCATTATAGCGCAATTCTGAATGATTTATTAATTTTTTATTTAATTTTAGAGTTTTTTTGAAGCTCTTTTCGAATATCAATTCAATATTATCGCAAGCTTCAATTGAAGCAGAAATTGAAATTTCATAATCTTTATAAGCAACTTTTCTTTTTGACAAAATATTTTTTTCTAAACGTCTGATTGATATTAAAACCACCAATGTTGCAAAAGAAGCTATTATAGCAGTAACATATTCCCCGCAACCGCATGACATACCAATTGCAGCACAAACCCACAAAGTTGCAGCGGTTGTAATTCCAAAAACGTTGCTTCCATGGCGCATTACAGTACCTGCACCGATAAAACCGATACCTGTAATAACTTGTGCTGCAATACGTGCAGGGTCATTTGTGCCAATTACATCAACTGCAATGTGCATTTTAAAGCCGTATATTGATAATATTGTAAATACACATGCTCCTAAGCATACTAAAATATGAGTTCTTAGTCCTGCAAATTTGCCCGTCAATTCTCTTTCAAGCCCTGGAATAAAAGCCAATAAAACTGCAAGAGTTATTCTAAATAAAATTGTTAAAGTTTGGTTTATATCTATCATATCCAGCATAATATTTCCTTATTTTAGAGTTTTTGGGTCTAGTATATCCCTTATTTTATCGCCTAACACATTAAAAGACAAAACTGCAATAAAAATTAAAAAACCGGGAGTCAATAACCATGGTCTATATAAAATATTTGCAAATTCTTGCGCTTCTCTTAACATATTACCCCAGCTTGCATCGGGAAGTTGTATTCCAAGACCCAAAAAACTTAAACCGGATTCGGCTAATATATATGATGGTACTGATAATGTGATTGCAATTATTATATAGCTTGATGTTTGAGGCAAAATATGTTTTAAAATTATTCTTTTTTTACCTGCTCCTATTGTTTCAATGGCTTTTATATATTCTTGATTTTTAATTGATAAAACCATTCCTCGAATAACTCTTGAAAAACCAGCCCAGCCGATAAATGCAAGAATTGCAGTAATAAGTGCAAATCTTTGATTTGAAGTCATGTTAGATGGAAGAATTGAAGCTAAAATAATTAATAAATAAAAACTTGGAACTGACATTATCCCTTCTGCAATGCGCATTAAAAATTTATCTGTATTTCCGCCTATATAGCCTGAAATTCCACCATAAATTGCACCTATCGGAAAAGAAATTAATAACGCTAAAAAGCCTATTGTAAGAGATATTTGACCCCCGAAAAATAGCCTTGAATAGACATCGCAACCATTTATATCACATCCTAAAAGGTGCAGATGACAACCCTCTTGAGTGCCAATTAAGTGTCTATTTGTTTTAAATAGACCAAAAAGTTTATATTCATAGCCTTTTGCAAACAATTTTATTTTGTATTTTTTGGATCTATCTTGTTTATATTCAATAGATAGAGTATCTTTATTAAAAGTTTTTATAAAATTATAAGTATAAGGTGCAACAATTTTATTTTCGCTATTAACTAAGTAAATATTATTTGGCGGTTGATAGGCTATTTTCCTATTCGAATAGGTTGATGGATAAATTGCAAAAAAATCTGCAAAAGCAACCAAAAAATATAGCAAAAATAAAACACATAATGCAATAAAAGGAATTTTATCTTTTTTTAATTTAAGATAAAAATTTTTCACTTACACCCTCACTCTCGGATCGGTAAGTTTTAATAAAATATCAGAAATTAAATTGCCCAAAATTAGCATTATAGCGCCAATCATAAGACTTGCCATAACAAGATTTATATCAGATTGCATAACTGCTTCTAAAATTAACTTGCCTAAACCAGGGTATTGAAAAACATACTCAGTTAAAGCAGCTCCAGATAATAAACCTGCAAATTCAAAGCCTAATAGAGTTATAATAGGATTTATTGCATTTCTTAGAGCGTGTTTTATAATAACTTTTGTTTT
Source organism: Candidatus Gastranaerophilales bacterium (assembly GCA_944325165.1). Taxonomy (GTDB): domain Bacteria; phylum Cyanobacteriota; class Vampirovibrionia; order Gastranaerophilales; family Gastranaerophilaceae; genus RUG14156. Next base: position 5,377 of record CALUZF010000031.1, on the reverse strand, counting down.
ATTTAATCCTTTTGCGTATGCAAATTTTACATATTCTGAATTTAAAACATCTAAAAGATTTGCTCTCATTTGACGTGCGAGTGAAGATAGCGATATCGTAGTTAAAACGAATACAGGTAATACAAGGTGATGTATAATATCTAATATTTTTGATATATTTGTCATCTCGCTAAAATTAGCACTAGTAAGCCCGCCTATTGGAAACCAACCGGTTTTTTGAGCAAATAGCAACATTAAAATTGCAAAAAAGAATGATGGAATTGCCATTCCAATACTTGATAATACCGTAAGCATTTTATCAAACCAAGAGTTGTAATATACAGCAGCCAAAACGCCAAGCGGTATTGCAATAATCCAACTAAAAAATATTACACAAATCGAAAGTAATAATGTGTTTAAAATTCTGCCTTTTAGTTTTGTGGAAACTTTTGTATTATCAGTACAATATCCCATATTGCCTTTGATAAAATTTTTAGCCCAAAGCAGATATTGCACCCCGATTGGTTTATCAAGTCCTAATCTTTTTACTTCAGAATTTATTGTTTCTTGGCTTATTGCCGGATTTAATCTTAACTGAGCCAAAGGATCAACAGGAGATAAACGTATCAAAAAGAAGCTGATTAGCGATACTATAAATAATATCGGTATTGAACTTGCAATTCTTTTTATAATGTAAACCCAAGTACTCATCAAAAATATCCTACATTAAAATTTAATTAAATAAATTAATCAAATAAGCTATTTAATCTTTCTTGGATATCAGCAGGATCAATTTCATTTGTAATATTATTTACATCCATTGCCTGTTGAAAATATCTCGCAGCCTCAACATTTTCCCCTTTAAGAGCATAACATCTTCCAAGATTATAATATGCAAGAGCATAATTAGGATTGCACTCTATTGCTGTTTCAAATGCTTCTATTGCATTTTTTAGCTGAACTAAATCATCTAAATATATAACACCAAGATTATTATGAGCTATATCATAATTAGGGTCATATTTTATGGATAATTTATATTCTTTAATAGCTTCGTCTAAATCGCCCATTCCCCAATATAAATAACCTAAATTACAATGTATTTTTGAATTTTTTGGCTCAAGCTCAAGCGCTCTTCTATAAACAATTAAAGCGTTTTTATAGTCTTCATTATCATAAAAAGCACTTCCAAGTGAAATATAAACATCAATTTCTTTAGGAGTAAGATTATTTGCTATTTGATAATTTGCAATAGCACAATCAGTATTTTTTATAACATTTTGTTCAATATAACCCAATGTTTGAGCAACAATGCTTGTCCAATCAGCTTTAGGATTGATTGAAATTGCTGATTGATAATGTGACACTGCTAAATCTGTTTCACCTTTCATAAAATATAAATTTGCCACATTAGAATGTAAAACAGCGTTATATGGATGAATTGCAATATATTTATTATAGTATGCTATAGCGTTATCATAATCACCCAATTCTTCATAAGATTGAACAATACCAGAATAAGCACTATATGAAAGCGAATCAATCCATAAAGCCATTTTATATTCAACAATAGCTTCTTCTAACCTGCCTGCTCTTCTGTATGTATCACCCAATGCAGTATATAAAGCTGAAAACCCCGGCATTTTATCTATTGCATCAGAATAACATGCAAATGCTCGCTCTAAATCGCCTTGCGCAAAATAAGCATCTGCCTTGCATAATACAGGGATTAATTGAAACCATTTTAATTTATCCTTTAAATTTTTAATCGCTTCTTTATCAAATGGCAAAGTCAAATACGATAAAATTAATTCATAAATACTTATAAATTTCATTTTACGATTTTTAAAATAAAGGGTATTTAATAATCTTGCCTTTGAATAATGAAGTCTTGAAGAATTTAATTTTGCATTTTTAAGTGCAATTTCAATATGCTCGAGTGCATCTTGAAATCTGTCTTTTTTCTTTAAGCAATTAGCAATCATATAATGACACTGTGCGATATTTGCACCTTTATCCACTGCAATATTAAAATAATTAATTGCTTTATCAAGTTCGCCTTTATAATATAGTGCAAGCCCGATTTTATAATAAATCTCACCATTATCAATAAGAATTTCTGCTGCTTTTTGATATTCAGTGATAGCTTCATCTATATATTGTTTTGCTTGATATACATCTAAATGCCAATCAAGATACAAGTCTCCAAGTCTAATGTGTAAATTAGTATCAGCAGGTTCATTAGTAAGTAAGTTTTGGCAATATTCAATAGCTTGTTGAATTTCGCCTTTTTTAGTTAGCTTGTTTATTGTTTTTTCTATTTTTTTAATGTCTTCCAAAATAACTCCAAGTCTATTTTTTAGCAATTAATCTAAATACATATTTTACAATTTTATCTTCATCATGTGAATTTAAATCTTCAAATTTAGCAACATAATAATTATCGTAGACTTTTATTATCTTTGCATTTGTAATAATTTGTTTTTCAAATTCATCTTCAGGCAATGATATTGTAACATTTTCGCCTAATTTAAGCATTTCATTATTTATGCAAAAAGCAATACCGCCTCCAGAAATATTCATACAATAACATTCTATAATATTTCCGTTTTCTTTTTTAAGTTTAAAAGTAATATTTGATAAAACCCTCACAAACTCGCGTTTTTGCTCAACAGGGATTGCTTCATTATTTTCAATAACAATACAATTTGAAGAATTTAATTTATCAATCACATGACTTTTCATCTTTTTAATTCCAAGATGAGTGTTTGCAATAACCGATAATTCGTCCAATTCATTGAGTTTTCTTGCTTGAAATAAGGATTCATAGGCAATTAAAACTGCAATTCTATCATTTTCATAATCAAAAACAATACCTTCTAATTTATTGTTATCTGCAGTAATCATCTGTATGATATGATTTTTTCTAATTTCTTTCATAAACTGATTTTAGATTATTTTTGTTTTTTTAGCAAATTAATTAAACCTTATGCACTAATTATTCCATCACATTTAAAATCAAATTTATCTTCAACATAATCATCACTAATCAACTCATTAGCAACAATAATTAGTTTTTTGGCTTTTAATGAATTAGAATTAAAAAAACGGTCATAATAGCCTTTTCCGTACCCTAATCTGTAGAATTTTTTATTCGCCATAAGAGCAGGAATGTAAATTATATCTAAAATATTAGGCTCTATTTTATCTCCAAGAGGCTCCAATATATTGAATTTACCTTTTGTTAGAAAATTAAACCCGCAGAATTTAACAAATTCAATTTCATTATCTTTACATCTTGGTAAATAAAAATTTTTATCTTCAGTGTTTAAAATGCCTGTTATATCAATTTCATGGTTAATTGGATAATATAGTGCAATATTTTTCGCATTTTTAAATTCTTCTGAATTTAAAATTTTATGCACAATCAAAACAGACTTATTTTTATTGAAATCTGCCCTTTTTGATAATGCAATTTTTCTTAATTCATCTTTTTTTATTAATGTAATCATATTAATTAGCTAAAATGTGTATATGTAAATGCATAACTTCTTGTCCAGCTTGCGAACCTGTATTGATTTGAGTTCTAAAATGTGTAATATTTTCTTGAGCATTTATTTTTCTAATTGCTTCAAATAATTTTGAAATTAAACTAAAATCCTTAACTTCATTTAGTGACTCAATATGTTCTTTTGGAATAACCAAAATATGTTTTTTTGCTTTTGGATTGATATCATTAATTGCAAAACAATAATCGTCTTGATAAATGATTTTTGAAGGAATTTCACCTTTTAAAATCTTACAAAAAATACAATCTGACATATTACCTCCAATCGAATTATAATAAAATTATAGATTAAAAATATTAAAATTTAGCAATTTATTTTATTTAAAATAAATATATATTAAAATAGAATTATCATCATGGGAGTTAGTTATAAAAAAAATATTTCAATTTTACTTTTAAGTACATTTTTGTGTACTCAAATTTCTTTTGCTTCATCAATGCATGGTCATATTCAAAAAGATGATACAAACCAAATTGAATTAAATAAAGAATTATTTACAGGTGAAATTGAAAAATTAGACCACAAAGATGTAATTAATCTAACCGTTTCTCAAGTTTTAAGCTCCGGCTATACAATGGAAGGAGATGAATTCTTTGCCGAAGTTACATCTGATGTTGAAACTGATAAAGGTATAATTATTCCTACAGGAACAATTGTCCATGGCAACGTTCAATATGTCGAAGAAGCAAAAAATATGGGTAGAGATGGTTATATCAATGTAGCGTTTGATTATTTAGTTACACCCGATGGAAGAGAAATACCCATCCAAGCAAGTTTATCAACAAAACCAACCGCTATAAAAGGTGCTGCAAAAGCAATAGCGCACCATGCAGGATACACTCTTTTAGGCGGAGTTGCAGGCGGCTTTTTTGCACTGAATACATTGGGGCTTGGTGCCGCAATTGCTTCAAACGGCTATACGCTTGCAGGCGGTGCTGCTGTTGGCGGACTTGTTGGGTTAACTGCTGCAATTATAAAAAAAGGTGATGGTTTTGTAATAAATCCAGGGGATGAATTAAAAATAAAAGTTGATTCTGAAATTGATATGCCTGTTTTTTCAAAAGATGCTTTTAGACAAGAAGAATTATTTTTAGAGGGATTAAATGTAAGAATAAATTCGGTTACATTAGAAAAAGACCCATTTGGAATTGAAAATACAATAACACTTTCTTTAGGTATTGATAATTATACAGACCATGCATTTTCAACATTCGATATAGCATTAACATCTAATACTCAACAAGTTTATTTCCCAAGCCCTTTTGGAGATACATCCTTATGGTTTAAAACAATTAACCCTGGTGATAGAGTTGTAGGCAAATTATCATTTAATGTAAATGACAAAAGAGCACGTCATTGGCTTGTATTTTACGATAGAAAAACAAAAAAACCTCTTGCTAAATATTCGATTGATAACGCAAAAACAGACTTAAAAGAAATTGCAAAACAAAAAGAAAAAAACAAAAAAAATCGAAAAAAAGGGTAAATTTTTTTCTTGTAAATGTTTTTAAATATATATGAGCGCTACATATAATATTAATAATGCAATTAATTCAAATAGACAAATGTATATTAATTTGTCTGATTTTTCGCGCAAAAACACTAATAAGACAAACCTATATTCAACAAACAAAGTTCAATATTATAACGTTGAAAATAAAGACGAAGCCAAAAAAAGAAAAAAATTAAGTAAAATTTTAATATTGGCTTTTAGCGCCGTTTCAATTGTGGGCTTGGGTGTTGCAGGCGCTGTTCAAATTTTCAAAAATAAAGCTAACATTCAAAAAATAACAGAAAACATACTTAATACAAAACAAGGGACTCGTGTT
>CALUZF010000030.1 GCA_944325165.1 Candidatus Gastranaerophilales bacterium | reverse complement strand
AATCAAAAAGTGCCTTATGTTTTAATTGCGGGCGATAAGGAAATCGAACAAGGTAAAGTTGCAATTAGAAAACGTGGCGTTGGTCAAATTGGCGAAATGACAATTGATGAATTTATTGAAAAATTAACAAAAGAAATAGATTCAAAAGGTAGCGAAGAAATTAAATAAAAGAGGGTTTTAAGCCCTCTTTTTTATATAATCATTCCATAGATAAAATTTAGTTTTTCAATGCTTAATTTATCTATGTTTTCTATAATTTCTTTTTTTATTTCTTCTTTTGATTTTAGGTGGTTATAGTCAAAAAGATTTTTTATTTCTACATTTAACTGAATTGAAATTCTCTCTAGTGTTGGAAGAGAGGGAAAATGTCTGCCTGATTCAATTCCGCTTAGAGAGCTTGTTTCGATATTGATTAGCTCTGCGAATTGTTCTTGAGTTAATCCTTTGCTTTTTCTTAGTTCTTTTATTCTTTTGCCTAGTAATTTTTTATTATTCATATCGTTCATTAATTTTAATCTTAGTTTATAAATGAATAAAAAATAAGCGTAAATTATACATATTTTTTATTAAATTAAGTAAATTATGTTAATATTTTATTGTTTAATACGTAGTTTTTTAATAAACTATACATGATTTACGTAGTTTAAGGAAAATTATGAAAAAGATTTTTGGTTTTTCACTTGTCGAAATTGTTGTAGCATTGATTATTTTTTCAGTAATCACTGCAGCATTAGCACCAATTATTACTAAGAAATTAAAAAGCACAGGTATAACAATAGGTGGTGGAGATGGCGGAACATTACAAATGACATGCGATGAGTTTGGTCCGGAATGTGGTCTTTGTTATCCTGATAAATGTGTATCTTGCGTTAAATCATGTTTAGATACTCAAGCGCTGGATATTGCTCAATGTAAGTGCAAAGATTGTAATGATACTGAAGATATGTTTGGACCAAATTGCCTAAAATGCGATATATCAAATTGTTCAAAGTGTATTGCAACTAATTATGTTGAAAATGGACAATGTAAGATTTGCCCTGTTAAAAACTATTGTGATGGTACTAGTAAAACAGTATGTCCAAATGGCAAATATACTGATGCAGAAGGTCAGACTACATGCAAAGATTGTGAAACAGGATACTATTGCACAGGTGGCGAGAAAAAAGAGTGTAGTGCTGGTAAATATTCTGCAGCAAATAGTTCAAGTTGTACAACATGTCCTGTTGGATATTATTGCCCCGGGGTAAGTGATAAGATTTTATGCAGCACAAATAAATATCAACCTAATGAAGGTAAAGATAGTTGTCTAACATGTAATGCCGGAAGCTATGTATCAAATGATAGAACTCAATGTTTAGTTTGTGAAGCAGGGTATAAATGCCCAGGAGATGGATCAAAAATAGCTTGTGGAGCAGGAACTTATCAACCATACACAGGTCAAACTACATGTCTAACTTGTTCTGCTGGATACACATGTTCAGGAACTAGTCAAACAGTTTGTCCTGCAGGAAGTTATTCATCTTCAGCAGGTTCTACAAGTTGCACCACATGTCCTAAGGGATATTATTGTACAGGTGGAACAAATAAGACTGTATGTGGTAGTGGAAAATATAATGATTTAACAGGACAAGGTTCATCAACTGCATGTAAATCTTGTTCATCAAAGACAGCAAATTGTGCTACATGTAACGCTACAACAGGAGTGTGTACAGGATGTGTTAGCGGGTATAAGATGGATGGAGGCTCATGTATACCAGAAAAAAATGAGCTACTTTTTACTTATACAGGAAGTTATACACAAGGATATTCAAACGACGGAAAACAAAAAGTTGTATTAACGTCATCCGGTACATTAAAAGCATTAAATAATGCAAATGCAGTACTATTTTTGGTTGGTGGCGGAGGTGGTGGAACAAGCCACGGTGGAGGCGGTGGTGGCGGAGGATACACCACAAAGACAAATTACACATTCAATACCAACGCAAGTTTTAATATTACGATTGGATCTGGCGGGTCTAGAGCGCAGCAAGGAGGAACAACACTTTTTGGAACAATACAAGCAATTGGTGGGTACCCAGGAATTGGCGAAAACGGTGGCACAGGCGGTGCTGGAACAGGCAATGGTGGTAGTTTTAAACAACCTGGTCAAAATGGAATAGCATACGATGGCTCATATTATGGAGGTGGCGGTGGCGGAGGAAGCTTCCATGGAGGAACAAGTCAACCAGGAGGACTTGGCGGAGGAGGGTATGGCGGAGTTGATTGGTGCAATTCAGGAGGAAATGGTACACCTAACACCGGTGGCGGTGGCGGTGGCGGAGGCCAAAGAGTACCCGGTTGCCCAAACGCAGCTCTTGGCGCAACTGGTGGCTCTGGAGTGATTATAATTATTATCAATTAAATTTTCATGTTATTTTTTAAACCATACGTGGGGGATATTAATCCCCCCTTTTCTTATTCTTTTATAATCCATTTAAAATCTTGGATTGATGAGTTATTTTTTATTATTCCTTCGATTAGAACGATAAATTCTCTTGTTGGAATTTCACCAATTTGATATGCTAGAGGCGGGATTTTATCAAAATCATTCTTAGATATGGTTGTTGAAAATTTCTTTTCAATAGGTGAAGCAGTAAGTAAATTAATTGTTTCTTTTGCATCTTTATCCATTTCATCAACTTTTTGGCTAAGGCTAAAATTTCCGATATTTCCCATAACGCTAACTATGGAATTTGGAATTCTGCCTAGGATTTTTGTGCTTGCATATTGATTTAAAAGGTTAAATGTTCCTGTTATATAAAGGCTCATATTTGAACCTTGCGAATTTATATATTGTATATTTGCAATAGAATTTTTGATTTTTACTGTACCTTCTATTGTTTTAAAATCGCCTGTGTTTTGTTTAGTTATAGCAGATAGTGTTGAATTTAGGGTTAATTTTAATATGCTTTGAGATAAAATATTTCCTGCTTGTAAAAATCTTTCAAGCTTGGCAAATTGAGATAATTCGCCATTATCGATATTAAATTTAATATAACCATCCAGAGTGTTTAAAATTTCATCTATATAAAATCCTTTAAATTCAGCATTAATTAATGCACTTAGTTTTCCGCTTGTTGCAATAGATAGGTTTTTTAATTTGTTTGATAAAAGTCTTATATTTAATTCTTTTATAATTAGCTCAGCTTTTGTTTTTTGGCTTAAAAGATTAATGCTTGTTTTACCTGTGATTTTGCCATTTAGAGTTTCTGCGCTAAAAGTTTCTATATTTAAAATATTATTCTTTATATTGCCCTCAAAAGAAACATTATTAAGCAAAATGTCTGATGTTTCTACTGTTAAAATATTTCCTTTTATATTGTTTATTTCATAATCTAGTTTATTTATTGTGTTTGAATTTTTTAGATATTTTTCAAAACTTTCAAGATTAACATAAATTGATTGAATTTGTGCAAAATCAACAACCAATTTATTTTTCAAGAGTTTTGCTTGCGCAACCAAGTTAAAATCAAAGTCAAAAACTCTGCCTTTTAGGATATTGATGTAAAATTCAGAATTTTTTATATTCAAGAGTAAATCTGAAATGTTTAAATTTAGCTCATTTAATGTAATATTTTGAAGGTTTAAATTACCTGTAATATTCGGTTTTTCTATATTACCATTGATTAAAATATTTCCTTTGGCACTAAAATTAAGGTTTTCATAATTTGGAATTATAAGAGGAGTTTTATCTAAAACATTGATTTTTATATTATTTAGATAAGGATTTTTATCAAGGTTTGAAATTTCACCGTTAATAAAAATCATATTTGAGATATTACAAGATAAAATATTTAATTTATTTTGTTTAATATTAATTTGGCTGTTTAATTTTGTGGGCTTATTTTTGATTAATAAAAGCTTATTTTCTTTAGAAAAATCGCTTTGGATATTTATTGTTGTTTCAATTTGTTTTGTTTTGTAGTTTTTAACTATTCCATTAATGTTAAATGTAATATTATCGATAATAATTTTTGTATTTGGAATTTCTATATCATTTTCTAAGAAATTAAGATATAGTTTTGGAATTAAAATTTCTTTATTATATTTTTTTAAACGTATTTTGAAGTTGCTAAGATTAGAATTTGACTTAAGAATAGGATGTTTTAGAGTACCTATTACATTTGAGTTAATTTTCAATAGTCCGCTTTTAAATTCATAATCTTTTAATTTTGGCATTATTAAATTGCTAAAAGGTAAATCTTTTAATAATGATAGAACTTGAGCAATATTTATTTCATCAGAATTAATTTTGATATTCAAATTTGTTTTATCATCAATTGTTCCGGTTAAGTTAAATTTAGCGTCATTAATAAAAGCACTTGTATTAATAATATTTATCGTATTATTGGCAAAGTTAATATTTGAATTTATATTATTTAAAATAAGCCCTGTTTTTTTATCTTTAATTTTTGCATTTTCTATCAATAAATTGCCATTGGATTGCAGAGTTTTAAAATTACTTTTAAGATAAACATTAATTTTTGATGTGCCTTGTATATCAATATTATCAAGATTAAATTTAAAGTTGAAAATTTTTCCTATAACATCTAAAACTTCTTTTAAATCTGATAAATTTATTTCATTTGAAATTAATTTTGCTTCAATAAAGTTATTTTTTGATATTGTTGCGCTGGATTTTATTTTGATAAATTGATTTTTTATAAATTTAAAATCACAATCAGTTGTTATTTTTCCGCCTTTGAAATTTAAAAGCAGTTTGTTTTTGGGTAGTGTTAAACCTTGTATTTTAAATGTGTAATCGCTTAAAAGAATTGTGCCTAATATATCAGAATTTTTATTTTGATTATTTATTTTTAAATTGATATCGGATTTTGTATAAAAATCATATTTATCAGCCCAATATAGCGGGTTTTTATTTAATTTTGAAAGCTTTTCTTTGAATTTTCCTATTGAATCGGGGTTTAATTTGAGTGATAAATTTAAATTAAAGTCTGAAATTTTATGATTAGAGCTCGAAATTTTCCCATCAGTTGATATTGTAAGCGTTTTTTTAAATTCGGATGATGAGATTTTTAATTTATTTGATTTTATATAAAAATTTTTCTTTGCATTTTCGTCATACAAATTAAGCGCAAATGAATTGCTTATAAGATTTATATTTTTTATTTTGAATTTAGTTTGGTTTTTGGGTATTATATCAAAATATTTAAAGCAATCATATTGCTTATCATTTGTAAAGGATGTATTTATCTCGATTTTATCCGTTTTAATTTTATTTAAATCTATATACTTATAAAAAAGAGATAATATATTTACATCGATATCAGGATTTGAAACTGATAAGAAATCTTTTTTGTTTGGATATTTTAATTTTATATAATCTGCTTTTAAATTTATATCAAATTTATAGTTAGGTTTTATTTGAAAATTTGCAACATCAAGAGTTAGTTTGGAATTTTTAAGTATAAAATTATTTATCGTATTTTCAACTTTTGCTTCATCGATAAATTTGGGCATTAAAAATAAATAAGCTAAATAAAGCCCAATAATAAATAACCCCAAGAATGCAAAAAAGCCTTTAGAAAGCGAAAAAACAGGAGGTTCAAAATTTTGCGTTTTTTCTTTAATTTTGTTTATAGCTTTCTTAATCAGACTTTTCTTTTTATAATATATCATTTTTATAATTCAACGATTGAAATACTTTGCACTCCTGCGTTTCTTGCGTTATCCATTAATCTTACAACGCTTTGATGTGAAGAATCGCCAGACGCTTGAATTAAAAGACCGTCGCTTTTTTCTTGCGATAAATCCTTAATTGTAGACAATAAATCAGCCTCTAAAATCTCGTTATTATCGATAAAATATTTATTATCTTCTGTTACTGTAACGGTTAATAATTTTGCATCTTTATCAATACTATTTTGCTCAACATATTCAGGAACCGCCAAAGATAAGCCTTGTTGGTCAAGGATTGGTGCTATAACCATCATAATAATTAACAGCACAAGAAAAATATCAGTTAAAGGTGTGATATTTATTTCATTAAAAGTTTGTCTTTTCATTATCCTTTAACCTCGTCTTCTAGTTTCTTTTGTTCTTTTGCTTTTAATGGTTCGCCCGCTATAACAAGTTTTTCAAAACCCGCATTTTGTGCAGCATTCATAACTTTCATAATCTCAGAGCTTTTTGTATCTTTATCCGCTTTGACTACAATTTCCTTTTTGTTTACTTCTCCGATTAATATATATAACTTTTGCTCTAAATTATCGGGGTTAACTTTTTCTTCGTTTACATAAAAACTACCGTCTTTTGTAATGGAAATTGTAACATCTTTCGCTTCTATTGCTAGTCCTGAATTAATACCAGGCATTTTGATATTATTATCGATAGATTGAAAGCTTGGTGCTATAACCATCATAATAATTAACAGCACAAGAAAAATATCAGTTAAAGGTGTGATATTTATTTCATTAAAAGTTTGTCTTTCGTTTTCTTGTGAAGAACCAAAATTCATTTTAAATCCTTAATTATAGTGTTATTGAGTTGTTGTTATCAACTGTAACTTCTTCATCTGAATCAATAAAGCTTAAAAATACCAATTTGATTAATTTGAAATCAGATTCAAATCTTGCAACAACTGTTTGAAAATAGTTAAATAAAACTACTGCAACAATCGCAACACCAAGACCTAGTGCTGTTGCAATAAGAGCTGAAGCGATACCTGTTGCAACTGCTGCTGATTGATTGCCTTGAGTGGCTAAATCTTGGAATGTGTATAGGATACGTACTACTGTACCAAATAACCCTAAGAATGGTGCTACACCGCCGATTGTACCTAGGATTGTAAGATGACGTTCTAGTTTTCTTGTTGCTAATGAAGATGAAATATCATAAGCTCTTGAAAAACCGGCTTTTTGTTCTGTGTAGATACGAAGCGCTTCATCAACCATTTCTGAAATTATACCGCCTAATTGAACAGACATTCTTTGAGCAGCGCCGATGTTATTTTTTACCAAAGCTTTTTGAAGCCCTGGTATAAATTCTGAGATATTTCTTTCATTTTTTTTGTAGTAAGAAATTCTGTTAATTGCAACATAAACAACCAGAATTGAGCAGATGAAAATTGGGGTTAAAACCGCCCAATCTTGTACAATTGCTTTTAGCATTAAATCCATTTTTTTATCCTCATATTTTCTATTTTTATCTTAATACACTGTTTATTACGTTGTAGTCAAATGTAAATTCAATAGGTACGGATTGACCTTTAAATTCTGGTGGCAGTGGTCTAAATGGCGCAGTTAACTCAATTGCACTCATTGCTGCTCTGTCTGCCAGAGGTACGCCCGAAGATTTTGTAACTTTTGCTGATAACAATCTTCCGTCACGACCTATTGTAAACGTTATTACTACACGTTTTGAGCTATCTCCTTTTGGAGGTGACCAATTTCTTTTAATCCTTTGTTCTAAGTCTTTCATATAAGGACCCCAATTAGGTTGCCTTATAGCGTCAATTCCAGGGGCGCCGTTAGGATTTCCAGGGCCAGGATTACCGCCGGAGCCGTATCCGCCGTATGAACCTCGTGAGGCATATTGTCCGCTTCCGCCTGAAGATGAACCTCTTGAAGCACCTGATGAGCTTGAGCCACCTGATGAGCTGAATTTAGGTGCAGGCGCAGAACCTGAAGTACCTTTTGATGATGAGCTAGATGGAGCGCCCGATGGCTTATAGGTTGTACCTACAGGTGCGCGTGTTTTTGGTGCTTGTATAGTAAAAGGGCTTTTAGGTGCAGTTGCAATTCTTGGTGCAGACGGTGCACTTACTCCTTGAGGCTTTGCAGTCGGTTTTATTGTTGGTTTAACCGCGCTTGGTTTTGCTATTGTTGGTTTAGTTACAACTTTTTGTGGTCGAGTTGTAGGTTTTGTAACTGTTTTTTGTGGTTGCGGTTTAGATATTGGTTTTTGTACAGTTTTTTGCGGTTGCTTTTGTACTGTTTTTTGTTGTTGCGGTTTTGTTTGAGGTTTTTGAGCAACAGTTTTTTTGGCTTGCGGAGCGCTTTTAGGGCTTGGTTCTGAAATCATCTTTTTAGGATCATGTTTTCCGCCAGCACGTGAATCTCTATCTGATCTTACTTTAGTTTTCTTATTAATCGGTGGTTTAGACTCATTTTGAACCAATTTAAATTCTATATTTCTATTTGGAAGCTCCGGTTTTGGCAAGTGTGGAAACACCAAGCTTTGAATTATGGCAATGAGTATTAATGTAAAAGTAAAAACTATATGTATTACTATAGATAACGATAGTCCTACAATAGGTTTTACTTCGTCATTTGAATCGAAAAAATTGGGCAGGTGCTTTTTGAACCCTGATTTTTCATCCGAAAGATAATTTTCTATATCAAATTTATTTCTGATTTGTGCCATAATTTTTGTCTTTTAATAAATTATATTTGTATAATGCTTTTTCTGAATTAGCCACTTGTTTATATTTATTGAGCACCTAATGTAATCGGCTGGTCAAAATAAATTTCAATTTGACTGTTTGCAGGGATTAAAATGTTTTCGCCTTTTTCGCAAGCGCTTTTAATTAAACCTAATCCTGCACCAAGTGCTGTTCCGTATACTGCTCCTTTTCCAACTGAACCGCTTGATAGAGCACCCATTGCAGTTCCTAATACTGCGCCTGAGCCTGCTCCTACTACTGTATTTTTGGCATAATCTTTAGCACTGTCTTTTACAGTGGCACCTTTTAATATGCCTGTTGAATCGCTTGTCATTATAGTTGCACTAATTGGAATTAGATTATTATACGGAGTTCTGATTGTTGTAAATCTTACTTGTAATTGGGCGTTTCTATTTCCAAAACCGGCCTTTTTATTTTGTACAATATTGCCCATTAAAGTGCTTCCTTGGCTTGCAATGAGCGTTCCGTTATATATAAAATCTTCAGCTAATACAGCATCTATAGTTTGACCTACAGTTGCGCTTTGAGAGTTAATTTCTTGTGATAATATAGCGCTAACACTTACGCCTGCAGGAACATAGATGGCATATCCTTGTAAATTATTTGAATTTGTTTGTGTTTGAGGTGGTGTATATAAGTAATTTGTATCCGCAAAAACAAAGTTACCGGATAAAAGTATGGCTGATAATAGTGCTGTAAAAAGTATATTTCTTTGCATAAATCCTCTCCCGATAAATATTCATAAAGTATTTTAACATACTTAAAATTTTTTTTACAATTATATTAATAAATGTAATAATCTTCGTCAAAACTTACAAAGACACTATCTCTTTGAGTAATATTTACGTGTTGACCAAATTCATATTCTCCGCTTGGGACGTATTGTAATGTCCCGCCCCAACGATTTCCGTATACTCTTCTTGGGTGTATGGTAGTATTATATGAAGCAGGATTTGTTAAATCTCCCCCTAAAACCTCTTCTCCATTGGAAAAAATAAGCTTTGCTTTTATGGGGATTTTTTCATTTGTATTTTTATCAATTATATCTGTTATATCTATGCTCATTGCCGCATTAACGCCTTGAATTGGCATTTTTAGCATACTTACGTGTCCTAAAAAAATATCGCCTTTTTTAATAGCCTTTTTTTCTACTACCCAAACGTCACTTGGGGCTATAAAATAAACTTCGGAACCTTCTTCAAGGTTTTTTGTAGAAAGGGGGATTTTTGTATAAACTTTTACCATTGAACCTTTTGGCATAAAATGTCTGTATTCTTCACTTTTTGCCAAAAAGAATATATTTGTTACAAATATTATGAAAAATAAAAACAGTAATTTTTTAGCCATAATTCAATATTAACGGTTTTTTTAATATTTTCAACCTTACAATTGTATGAATTTTTAGCCATTATTTAAAAATATAACTATAATTATATGCGTATGCGAGAAATGTTTTTAAATTTAAAAAAGAATATATATTTTAAAATCTTAGCAATAGTCTTTTTGGTTATTGTTGTAGCATTTCTTTGCTTATTAATTTCTATTAAATATTTGATATCCTATTCTTTTATAGAGAAAAAATTGGATAATATGACGGGTCTTAAAGTTGAATTTATTGAACCTGATATTGGTTTTGATATTAGATTTAACTTAAATACGAAAGCAAAAAAAATAAACGTTTATGATAAAAACAAGAAAAATTGCTTTATTGCAATTGATAATCCGAATATTTCTTTTAAACCTTTTGGATTGTTATTTAACAAAGCTTATTTTAAAAAAGTTGATATAGATAATGTAAATATAAAAATTAAAAGGGACGCTAAGGGGCAAATAGACTTATATAATGCTTTAAATAAAGATTTTGAGAAGATGTTTAATAAAAATCTTAAAATCACACGATTAAGCTCAAATATAGGTAATATAAATTTTTTGTTTGACGATGAATATGTTATTAAAAGCAAAATAAATCTCAGTTTAAATAATACCGATATCGATATTATTAAGAAAAAGAAAATTTTTTCTCTAAGTCAAACAGGTACAATTGAGACAAATGTTGATAATAATAGGCAAGTTGCTAATTTAGCAATTAATTTAAAGTCTAAATATCCGCTTGAAAATATTAATTCTGCTGATATTGAAACGGATATAAATTTAGATAATATAAATCTTTATATTTTTAATGATTTGATTAAAAAATATATTTCAAAAGATATTAAATATACTAAAGGTCAAGCAAAATTCACTCTTAAAACTGAAGATAATAAACAAAGGTTGGATTTAAAAATATTTAATCCTGCCTTGGGCTTGAATGACGGTAAAATTATATCTCCATATAAGAATAATATCGATATAGCTGCATTTTTAACCCTTGATAAAAAACAGTTAAATATACAAAAAGCAGAAGTTTTAGCGGATAATTTGACTGTTTTATTTGATGGAAATATTTTTGAACCTTTTTCTAAAAATCCTAAAGTTGATTTAAATATTGAGTCAAAAAACACTCAAATTAATAATCTAATACCTTTTATTCCGGATAATGCTATATTTTATCGTCCTAAAGGTATTCCTGTATTAAAAAAATCTAATTTTTACGCTCTTGCAAACGGTAAAATTAACCTTAAATTATTTCCTTTGAATGTCGAAGGTAATTTAAAGCTTTCAAATGTGCACATTCCAAATTATCCTAAACCCTATAGGCAAAATGATGTTAATGCAATATTTATGAAGGATAAAGTAAGAATTTATACAAGAGTTTATACTTCTGATAATGAATATGTAATGATTGATGGTGTGTCAAATCTTGATAATTCTTTATATGGCGAATATAGCGTTAAATCAACCTCAAAAATTGATTTAGCTTTTGCAAGACTTTATCTTGTACCTATTCAGCAAATAATCGGTTTTAATATCGGCCCTGTACCTATTATGGATATTAAAGGGTACGGTAATATTGATATAAATGCAAAAGGTACAATTTTTGACGGGCAAGTTTTTGGTATATTTAATGCTTACAATTCAACGGCTGAGATGAAAGGCTTGGATGCAAAATTGTCTGATGCATCTTGCAAGCTTGTTTTTAATGATAGAAGTGTAATTATAGAAGAAATAAAAGGAATAATTGAAGACGGGGACTTTTTATTAAAGGGCAGTGCTAATATAAAAGGTGAAGTCGATTTAAATACAAAAATTAAAAATGTTTCTACAAGTAAAATTTTAAAAATATTTAATAATAGTTTAATTGCAAAGCCTTATGTTAAATATACAAAAGAAATCTCTGCAACTTCCGGCAAGATGAATGCCGATATTAATTTAAAAGGTGTTGTTAAAGATTTTGAAAATGAGACATTTTTAGAGGCTTTAATTCCATCAGGCTTGTTAAGCCTAGCTAATAATAAAATAATATTGAAAAATGGTCTTATTTTAAGTGAGTTATCAACAATAGCAAACTTTGGCAAAGAACAGTCAATAAAATCAGATTTTAATATTAAAGGTTCAAGATTTAATTTAGAAATAAGTTCAAAAAATGATTTATCTAAAATTATAAAAGGTGAAAAATTTAGCGTTAATTCTCAGATTTTTTCTAATAAAATTGGATTTAGTGATATAGTTGAAGCTTTGAGTGGTTCAAATTTATTAAATCAAAGTCACAAAAAGATTATTTCTCAATTAAACGGTATTAATTTTTATTCAAAATTATTTCTAAAATCAACCGGCGAATTAACTTTAAATGAAATAAATTTGAATAAATTTAAAAATAGCGGTTATTTGATAGGTTTAAATTCTAGTCAAAATGAAAATATAAAATTTAATTCGGGTTTAATTAAATTCGAAAATAATAAAATAAATTTTGATAATCTAAAAATTAATTATAAAGAGGGGAAAATAATTGCTGTTGGTAATATTTACAATATATTTTCCAAAAATCCTATTGGTGATTTAAATGTACGATTTGAAGATATAAATCTGGATAAATTGGATAAAATTATCCCTAAAATAAAAGCGCCGCAAGGAGTTATAAAATCAGGTCAATTGGTTTATAAGAATAATAATTTGAAATTAAATTCAATAAGCATGGATTTAGGCGGTGCACCTTTATTTTTAAATGCCAATTTTAAAGATATATATAATTTAAAACATTTAAGTGCTAATTTTTCAACAATTTTAGATGAAAAAACAAGTGATAATATTATTAATCCATATTTGGTTTCGCCTTTGAAAATTACAGGTGAAATGCCTATAAAAGGCTCTTTTTTGGGTGATGTTAATAATTACAATATTAATTTTAGCGCATCTGTTCCAAGAAATTCTGATATTTCATTTAGCGGTGCAAATTTAGGCGATACTAATCATAAAAGAGAACTTACAGGGATAATAAATGTAGCTAATAATACGGTAAAACTTAACAATATAAGATTAATTAAGTATATTGCAAATCAAAATAATAAAATTAACCCATTGACTGCTCTTAGGGTCGATGGAAAGATTATACAAAAAAACAACGCACTTTTTTATGACGATTTAAAAATTTCAACAAATACCCCTATAAATGTTAGAATTTTAAATCTGATATTTAAAAAATCACTTCTAAAAAAAGGCAATTTTGATTGCAATATTTCGCTTAACGGAGATTTAAAACTACCAAAAGTATTAGGCAAAGTAAATTTTTATGATTTAGATATCCCTTTGTATAATACAAAAATAGATAGTGTTGGACTTAATATTTTAAATAAATATATAGATGGCGAGATTTTGGCTAAAAATAAGCAAAGTGACGTTAAATTGGATATTGTTGCATTGAATAAACTTAATGCTCCGTACGTCGTTAAAGATTTGAAAATTTTATCAAATAAACTTGATGTGAATGATATTTTAAATAGTATTTATCCTATAAATTCTAAAACTGATATAGAAATTAAAAATGAAATAGTGCTAAAACCATCGGATGTAATTATCGAAAATGGCACATTTGATTTTAAAGAGGTTCAATATAATAAAATCATATCTCAAAATCTAAAAGGCAAATTAAGTTATAAAGATAATCTTGTTAATCTTGATAATGTTGGACTTGATATAGCTCAAGGCTCTATAAACGGTAGTGGAAAATATAATATAAAATCAACAAAGCTTAATATGTCTGCAAAAATGTCAAAATGCGATTCTAATATTTTAACTAAAGAATTTTTGGGTTTACCTAATCAAATCTTTGGAAAAATGGATGGTACGCTTGTTTTGAGCGGTAAAAATTTGAACACCCCTCAGGGTATAAAAAATATAAAATCTGAAATTAATTTTTCAATTGATAATGGAAAAATGCCAAAATTGGGTTCTTTGGAATATCTACTAAGAGCTGGAAATCTTTTTAAAAACGGTATTTTAGGCCTTTCTTTAAATAATATAATTGAAGTTTTAACTCCTTATAAAACAGGCGAATTTGAAAAAATTTCAGGAAGTTTATCTATAAAAGATGGCGAAGTAGAAAAATTAAATATATTATCTCAAGGCAAAAATTTGAGCTTATTTTTGGAAGGAAACTACAGTATTTTAGAAAAATTTGCTTATATTGAAATATATGGTAAATTATCTCAAAATATTTCAAGCGCATTAGGTGCACTTGGAAATGCATCAATTAACCAATTTATTGCTACTTTAACCCAAGTAAAACGTGATAAGAATTTACAGGATGAAAAA
This sequence comes from Candidatus Gastranaerophilales bacterium, assembly GCA_944325165.1. Lineage (GTDB taxonomy): Bacteria > Cyanobacteriota > Vampirovibrionia > Gastranaerophilales > Gastranaerophilaceae > RUG14156. Next base: position 875 of record CALUZF010000030.1, on the reverse strand, counting down.
CTTCAAGAAAAATTGTATAAGATACCTCCTATAGAAATTGAAAACCCTCAACCAAGATATTTTAAGGCAAAAGTATTGGGTGATATTAATAAAGATAACTATATAAAAAGCTTTAATTGGATTTAGATGTAACAATTAAATTTACAAAAAATATAAAAAAAATTATTTTTGGTAGAATTGGATTATGAAAAGAGTACTATTAATATTATTAACTTTATCGTTATTTTTAAGCTATAGTGCGTTAGCTGAAGAGGTAAAACCTAATAAAGAAGTTCAGCCGATAGAGACATCTCAAACAAGCGATAAGATTAAAAAAGAAATTAAAGATACGATAGTTACAATTTATGGCAAAGAGCAATCTGAAGATATATACGCTAATGTGTTATTTCATGCATATAAAGCGATAGGCGAAAGACCAAAAGCTCTTTTAGACCAAGATTATGAAAGAAAATCAGATTGGTATAAAGATGAAATTATTTATATGTTTTATGTTGACCAATTTGGTGTTGTTTCGGATAAAGAAAATAATACTTTCAAAGATACAGCCTTAATGCTTGATTATCTGAAAGATTTAGGTGTTACAACTCTATATATGCTTCCTTTTGCAGATAGCCCTATGAAAGATGCGGGTTTTGATGTAAAAGATCCAAGAAACATTAGACGTGATTTGGGGGGAATGTCTGAGTTTAAGGGTTTTGTTAAAGAAGCAAAAGCAAGAGGCTTTAAAATAAAATCAGATTTAGTTTTAAATCATTTCTCAGATACCCATGAATGGTTTAAAAAATTAAGTGAGGGGGATGAAAGCTATCTTGATTATTTTGTTTATAGAGAAGAAATGCCTGAATATAAAAGATATCAAGATGAAAAATTAGGTA
>CALUZF010000029.1 GCA_944325165.1 Candidatus Gastranaerophilales bacterium | reverse complement strand
AGTTGTCACTTTGCCTGATTGAACTTTCACCCGTTAGTCTGGAGTCCCACCCAGAGCCACTGAGCTAATAGCCCTTATTTGTTTTTAAAACTTATTTAGTTGTCACTTTGCCTGATTGAACTTTCACCCGTTAGTCTGGAGTCCCACCCAGAGCCACTGAGCTAATAGCCCTTAATACTAATCTTGCAATCGGTAACCTTTTGCGTAAACTAGATTACCAAGAACAAAATTTAAAGTCAACTACATTTTTTCAACAGGAGTAACCCCGATTAAATTAAGCATAGTTGCCATTATTATTCTAAAACAGTTAACTAAAGATAATTTCATAAGGCTATCTTCAGTGTTTTCTGATAATACTCTTGTGTAGTTGTAGAAATGATGGAAAGAATTTGCCAATTCCATTAAATATTTGCATACCATATAAGGTGCTCTATATTTAACGGCGTTTGCTAAAAGCGCTTTTCCTTCTTCCATCTTCAAAATAAGAGCTTTTGTTGCTTCATAGCTTTCTTGTGATAAATTTTCAAACATATCTGTAATATTAGGGTTGTTATTAAATTTATCTATTTCTTTTTTTGTAAGAATAGGTTCAAGCTCAGTTTTATTATCTATATCTATTCTTTTTTCGGTTGCTTTTCTTATTATTGAACAAGCTCTTGCATGCGCATATTGAACATAAAATACAGGGTTTTTGTCTGATTGAGATTTTGCTAAATCAATATCAAAATCAATAGTTGTGTCAGATGATCTCATTAACATCCAAAATCTTGTAGCATCAACCCCAACTTCTTCGATTAAATCATCAAGAGTAACCATTTTTTTGCGTTTACCCATACGTTGTTGTTCGCCATCTTGGATTAGATTAACCAATTGACCCAAAAGAACTTCTAATTTGTTTGAATCATATCCTAAAGCATCAATTGCCGCTTTCATTCTTGGAATATATCCGTGGTGATCTGCACCCCAAATATTAATCAATCTTTCAAAGCCTCTATCTAGTTTATTTTTATGGTATGCAATATCAGCAGTAAGATAAGTATTTTTTCCGTCGCTTTTTATTAAGACTCTGTCTTGGTCATCTTGATAATCAGAGCTTTTGAACCATACTGCGCCGTCTTTTTCGTAGATTTTACCCGATTTTTTCAATGTTTCAAGGCATTTTTCCACTTCTTTATTTTTATATAAGGATAATTCTGAGAAAAATAAATCAAAATGTGTGCCAAATTTTTCAAGCAATTCTTTTTGAAGTCTTAACATATCAGCCTTAGCAAATTCAGCATAAGGCATAGTTGATTTTTGTTCTATATATCTTTTAGCGCAATCAATTAAATATTCCCCAGGGTACATATCTTCTTCAAGCTCTATTTTTTCGCCTTGAAGCTGGCGCACACGTACTTCTAAAGATTTTCCGAGTTTATTTATTTGATTTCCTGCATCATTTATATAAAATTCTTGAAATACGTCGTAGTTGCAATATTTCATTATGTTTGCTAAAGCAGAACCCAAAGCTGCCCATCTTCCATGTCCTATATGAAATGGGCCTGTAGGATTTGCGCTAACATATTCTATGTTAACTTTTTCGCTATGACCTAGATCTGTTTTTAAGTAATTTTCTTTTTTATCTAAAATATTAACTACTATATCATTTAGAAATTCTTTTTCGATTTTGAAATTAATAAAGCCTGCAACAATATTAATCGAAAAGTTTTTTGGCTCTATATGTTTTGCTATTGTTTGTGCAATTAGAGGTGGTGCCATCTTTGCAGTTTTTGCTAATGCTGAAATGTTTATTGCAAAATCACCAAAATCTTTGTTTTTTGGAGTGTCGCAAACTAGCTCAAAATCCAGCTTTTGTGTTTCATTTAATTCCTTTAATTCGATTGCTTTTTCAATAGCTTTTCTTGTAATATCTATAAAATAATTCTTTAACATAATGTAATTATTTTAATATAAAACAATAGTTAAAATCAAATGTTAATAATTGTAAAATTTTTTTATTTTTTGTTATCGTATAAGCAAACTTGACTTTTTACGCTCATTTGTTAGAATAGAATTTGCTCACTTAAAGGTGTAAAATGTCACAGATTAATGGTATTGGATACAATTTAGTGAATAATAGCATGAGCTTGTATACAAAACGTACTTGCTCAGATAATTCTGAGTTGTTTATTACTTCAAAATTGAATATGCTTTACAAGCAAGCTCTTTCAAATAGAAACCAATATCAAAGCAAAAGAAATCTAAGAAAAATGGTTGAGGGTAATCATCTTGATGAAATTATTTAATTAATCTCTTTATTTATTTTTGTTTGAATTTCATTTGCGCAGTTTATAAATTTGACTAGATTTTCATATCGGGCTTCATTTTCTCCGTAGGGAGTAGTTTTTTCGAGAAGTCTTTGAGCGTCTATATTTAATTCTTTTAATTTTGCCATAGCGTCTTTAACAAGTTTTGCTTTATATAATTTAGGAAAAAAGACAAATAAGAAATTCTCAATCCCGCCTAGAGCACCTTTTGAAGCAAGATTTTGTTTAAAATTTAAAAAACGATTTATTATTTTATATGAATTATTGTTTGATTGTTCATTTTGATTTTCGGTTAGCATTTCCATATCTGATTTATTTAACCTTTTATGGTTTTTTTGAAGTGTTTTTGGTATATCAATTTCATCATTTGAAAACGGCGAATCAATATTATTTTCTTCATATATTATCTCAAATATATTTTCGTTATTTTTGTCAGATTCTTCGCTTGGTATTATTCCACTTTGTTTTAATTTTTCTACCAGCGAATTATAATTCAAATCGCTCATAAGATTATTATGCACTTAAATATAATTTTTTTTGCCATATACAAGTAGGATTTTTGATATATAATTCAAAATATAAGGTAGATAAATTTAAAAAATAGGTTTATATGTGGGAATATTCAGATAAAGTTAAAGAACATTTTACCAACCCTAAAAATGTTGGCTCTATTGATAATGCGGACGCAATCGGAGAAGCAGGAGCATTATCTTGCGGCGATAAATTAAAGCTGTATTTAAAAATTGAAAATAATAAAATCATAGACGCAAAATTTCAAACATTTGGCTGCGGGTCTGCTGTTGCTGCAAGTAGCGTCTTGACGCAAATGCTTATAGGGAAAACACTTGATGAAGCACGAAAAATTACAAATAAGCAAATAGCAGATGAATTAGATGGTTTGCCACCTGAAAAAATGCATTGTTCCGTTATGGGAAGAGAAGCTCTTGAAGACGCTCTTAAAAATTATTACCAAGAAGATTGGGAAGATTTAGAAGATGATATTGAAGAAGGTTCAATGATTATCTGTCATTGTTTTGGTGTATCAGAAAAACAAATAATTGATGCAATATTAAATAACGGCGCCAAAACATTTGATGATATTTCTAAAATAACTTCAGCCGGTTTAGCATGTGGAAGATGCCGCGAAAATATTAAAGCGATTATTTCAAAATATGTTCAACCGCAAGAAAAAAAGAATTTAACACCTGTTCAAAAAATTATAAAAATAAATAATGTTATTGAAACGGTTATTTCACCGGAACTTCAAAAGGATTTTGGAGATATTGAATTGGTGAATGTCGAGGGTAATAATGTCTATGTTAAATTAAAAGGTCATTGCTCTCAATGTGCAAATGCAAAATTAACTCTTAAAAATTTTGTTGAAACAAAATTAAAAGAGTTGGTCGATGATGATATAGTAGTTTTTGAAGAAAAATAATGAAAAAAGTATATTTAGATAATAACGCTACAACTTGCGTTGATGAAAAAGTTTTAGAAGCTATGCTTCCATATTTAAAAGAAAATTATGCAAACCCATCAAGTATGTATGAGCCTGCAAGATATAGTGCTAAAGCTATTGAAAAATCAAGGTGCCAAGTTGCTGTTTTTTTGGGGGTTGATAATCCTCATAATATAATTTTTACTTCTTGCGGAACAGAAGGTGCTAACACTGCTATAAAAGGCGTTGTATCTAAATTTGGAAATTTAGAAAATAAAAATCATATTATAACTACAAGGGTTGAACATCCTTGCGTATTATCAGTTTATGAAAACTATGAAAAAAAAGGATATAAGGTTTCATACATTGGAGTTGATGAAAATGGGGATTTAGATGTTGAAGCATTATTAAATAAAGTTGATGATAAAACAATTCTTGTATCTGTAATGCATGCAAATAATGAAACAGGGGCAATTTATCCTGTTTATGATATAGCTAGAGAAGTTAAAAAAATAAATAAAGACACTAAAATTTTTGTCGATGGTGTTCAAGCTGCAGGCAAAATTCCTATTGAGCTTAGAAATAGTGATATTGATTTTTATTCTATTTCCGGTCATAAGTTTCACGCTCCTAAAGGAATTGGCGCTCTTTATATTAAGGAAGGCACTTTGTTTGAGCCTTTTATGCTGGGTGGACATCAAGAAAATTCACTTAGAGCTGGAACATATAATACGCCTTATATTGTTGCACTTGGTGAAGCTTCAAAATTGGCTAAGGATAGTCTTGATTATGAATTATCCGAAGTTAAAAGATTAAGAGATAAATTAGAAAATGGAATTATATCTCAATTAAAAAATGCTAGATTAAATTCAAAAGCAAAAAATCGAGTTCCAAATACAACAAATATTGGTTTTGAATATATAGAAGGTGAATTAATTTTATTGTATTTAAATGAGCTTGGAATTTATGCTTCATCGGGAAGTGCTTGTACGTCTGGAAGTCTTGATCCATCCCATGTGCTAAGAGCTCAAAAAGTTCCTTTTACTTCTTTGCATGGCTCTATTCGCTTTTCTTTATCCAGATTTACAACCGAAGATGAGATTGATTATGCGATTGAAAAAGTGCCTGAGGTTATAAAAAAACTTGCTAAAATTTCACCATTTCAAGAAGAACTAAATCAATTAGGTTTATAATTAAAAAGCATTGGCTAAGACCAATGCTTTTTTGTGTTAATTCAATATAGGATTAGGTATTTTTAATTTTTCTTGAAGTTTGGATTTTATTTGGTCTTTTGCTTCTTGTTTTTTTGTTTCTATTGTATTTTGGATGTTCTGTTTTGTATTATCTATTGCTGCTTGTTTTTGTTCAACTACCTTATTTACAACATTATTTTTTGCTTCTTGAGCATTTTGCAGTGTCTTATTTAGTTGTTCTTTAAGAAGTTCTTCTTGTTCTTTTAAGAAATTTGTACTGAATGTATTTGCTTTGTTCATATCATCTTGTAAAACAAGCCATTTAAATGATTTAACCAAAGTTAGGGGTTTTGTTGTATCTCCGTTTAATATTATTTGGAATTTTGTTGCATATTCATCAGAATGATTTTTTGAAAAATCGGGAATTGCGTCGTATTCTTTTTGGGTTACAACTTGTGAAAAAGTTGAGAATAATTTTGCACCGACTATATCAACTCCTGGGGTCTTTTGAACTAAATTAACTGGATTAGCTAATGCTAATGGACCCATCAAATCTGAAACAGAAGAAGCTAATCTTCCTCTAACTGTTGCATCAAGTTTATTTGTTAAAAGATTCATTTTACCGCTTACAAGTGCGCTTAAAATATCTCCTTGAGATGTAATTGAGTTAAATGTTGCAATTCCATTATTAAAACTAATCTCGCCTTTTAATTTTTCAAAGTGAGTTGTATCTATTGTTGCAAGAGGAGTTATAATTGTTCCTATTGTGTTTTTAAAGAATGAATTTTCTCTTACGTTTTGAGCCAATATGAAATTTTCTATTTTTGCAAACGGGCCATATTGACCATCATCTATTTCAAAATCGACTTTTCCTTTTAGTGATTTCATTTGTTCATAGTATGTTGCGCCTTTTAGGCTTATATCTGTATTAAATTTTAGTTTTCCGGACAATGTATCTTTCATATTAGCTGCTTTTACAAGTGCTTCATTAGTATCAAGATTTTGACCTTTTAAATTAATGGTTAGAAGCGAAGTTATTAAATTCATTTTGATTTTACCTGAAACATCGCCTTTAAATGCTTTGCAATTTAGGTTGTCGAGATATAAATCATTGTTTTGTATTTTTAAATCTCCTGTGATGTTTTCAATAACAATTGCTCCTGTTGTTAATTTTTTAATGTTGTATGCTCCATCCATATATATTGGAATATTGGCATTTTGGCTTGATGAAGTGCTTGTTGTTGTTTGAGGCATTGCTTTTTTCATAATTAAATCAAGTGTTTTCATCATATTATCAACATTAATTGAATCAGATTTTATTTCAGTATTGGTTATTTTAAATATTTTAGCCGGTTTTAGATTGGCTTTCATTGAACCATCTATTTTTGAACCGTTTATATCTATTTGAGTTCCTTTTAAATTTAAACCTTGAGAGATAAAGTCTAAATCAATTGAATTTGCTTTAATCAATAGCTCGGGTATATTGATATCCCAAAGTTTTAAATTTCCTCCATAATTTAAATCGTCAAATTTTCCATTTAGAGAGATGTTACCTTTTGTTTTAAATGTTGAATTTTTGAATATTGCAATTTGACCTTGTTGTGTGTCTGAAATATTAATTTTAAATGTTTCGATATTGTTTCCGTTTATTGACGCATTAAGTTCGGCAATTTTTTGTGCGTTTAAAATGTTGTTTTCAAGATTGTCGCTAAAATTGCCTTGAATTTTGTATAATCCAGAATTTTTGATTTTTATTTTATTTTTATCTATTTTTGTATCAACATGTATCACTGATTTGTTGTTTAATAGACTGTTGAGGTTGATTGGTGTGATATAGTTATTTGAATCTGCATATAGTTGTGCTTGTAATTGTTGTTTTTCTAAATTTCCTTTGATTGCTATTTTTGCTGGAATTGAACCTTTATGGGGCAGATAAAAAGCTATTTCTTTTCCAAGAGTTTGGATAATATCATTGGTTGAAATTTTACCGTCAATAAATAAATCAACATCCGCACTATCCATATAATTGTTAATGTTACCTTTAACGTTTATTTTTGATGAGTTGTTATATATTAAATCAAATGGTTTTAGTGTAATAGTTTTATTGTCTAAATCTATATTTGCGCTATTTATTGAAGTTTTAATTTTTGCTTGTGGCATATTTAAATTAAAACCTGTATTTGAAAAATTACCTTTCATTGTTTTAGGATTTAAATCAAAATCCATGTTTAAGCTTTTATTTGTGATAAATAATGTTTTTTTATTGTCTTGAATATTTAAATTATCTAGTTTTGTATTTAATTTTGTTTTTAAATCTTCTAATTTTCCTGTGATATCAATTTGGGCGGTAATTATACCGGAATTTAGTGTGTATTGATTTTTAATTTCTTTTGAAGCAAATGTTTTATATAGTTCGCTTAATGATAATTTGTCTGTTTCAATTGTGATGTTTGTGTTTGAATTTGTATCTATTGTACCTTTTGCGCTTAATTTTGAATTATTTATCAATAAGGAAGTATCTTTAATATTTAATGTATTGTTATCTAGAAGAATATTTGCTATGAAATTTTGAATTTTTAAATTGTATTTTGGGTATGTAAAAGCGCCATTTTTCACTTCAATAGAGCCATTTGAAGTTAATTTTTTAAAATCTGTTTTAATTGAGGTATTAGCGCTAAAATATCCGCTTGCGCTAATTTCATTTAGATTATTTTGAATACCCAAGCTATCTAACAGTGCTTCTATAAGCTCAGTTAAGCTGGCAAAATAAATTTTATCTGTTTTTATATTCGTTTCAATTTTTGGATTTTTTCCATATTTTAAATTACCATTCAAGGCAATTTTTTCATTTTCTTTTGCGTATAAATTACTGTCAAATTCAACTTTTTTGCCTTTTGTTATAATGTGTATGTAGCTATTTGGCAATCTTATATCTGATAATTTTAGATTTATATCGTCAATATTTATATATCCGTTGGAAATAAAACATTTATTTGTGCTTTTAAGTTTTAATTTAGAATCTATTTTTGCTTTCAGGTCGTATGTTTGATAGATTTTAACTATATTTATAAATGGTATATTGATTTTTTCGTTTTGTGTTTGTTTTTTATTTTGCGTACTTGTTTTGGGCAAATTTGCTTTTATATCAATGTTTGCTAAAATATTTTCTTTATTGTCTGATAATAATTTAGCATTTGTTTTGATTTTAAATGAATTATTTGCGCTGTTGTATCCTAAAATTAATTCTTCACCGTTTAATTTTAGATTATGGCTTGTTTTTAAGTCGTTAACAGTTGCTTCATAGTTTGTTATTTTAATTGTGGGGATTTTTATTCTTATTTTTTCAACAATTTTATTTACAAATTCATTTTGGTTTTGAGTTTGTTGGGGTTTTGCAATATTTTCATTAATTATATTTTCAATAAGAGTTATTATTTTATATTCTTTATCATCAATTATTTCAAGATTGATATTAGGGTTTTCTATATCGCATTTTGCAGTTTTTACGGTTAATGTTAATAACGATGGAAGTGCTATTCCTCCTTTAATTTTTGATGATTTGAATAATGTTGAATTATCGTCAAATTTTACTTCGATATCATTAATAATTAGACCTGCTGATAAAAGCGGAGTTGTATATAGTTTAATTTCAGAATAGTTAAGATTTAATTTAGATGTTTCTTTAATTATTTTTTGAATATCGCTTTTGTATTTGTCAAAATTAAATGTTGTATTAAATATTGGCGGTAGCGCTAAAAATAGAACATATAAAGTTGCAATAATTGAAATAAATACAATTAGAAAAATCTTTAGAAATTTATTCATAATCTACCCCTCCAAAACTTTTTATGTATTATACAATAAAATGCTTATCAATAGATGTTTTACAAAGAAATATTTACATTATTTTTGCCAATCAATTTCTGTTATAAATTTTGTTTTATTGTAATAATTAATATCATTAGTCGGTTTTCTATAATTTTTTTTCAGTTTTTTATTTAAATATAGAGAATGTTGTTTGTTTTCTAGTGCTAAAAACCAATCTTTATCACTATCAAGAGCTTTTTTGATTGGATAAGAATTATCTATAATTAAAATATCGTTGTGAAATTCATTTAAAAATTTTCTATAATCTTTTGCTAAAAAGAAATTAGCCATCTTATTAATTAATTCGTTATCGTATGCTTCTTCATATCTTCCATCCATAAATATATGATTATTTGGATATAATTTATAAATTACATAACTTCCATCATGAAAATTGACAAAGACATTGCCTTTAATATTATTTTCTTTTATAAATTCAACCATTTCATAGGGATAATCGGTTTTATTAATTTTATTTATAAATTTATAATCATACAGATGTGAGATTGTTGAAATTGTTATTAATATCAAAAGTATTATTTCTTTTGTATTATCAATAATTTTAGGTAATTTTTTGTTAAATATATTATAAAAATCACAATAGCAAAGAATTATGACGCTATATACAAAAAACACATGGCATCTTAGAGCTTTTATTGAAATTAATATCATAAATAAAAGAATTATGTATTTTGTTTTGTCTATTTTTTTGTAGAATTCAATAAAATCTTTATTTTTGATATTTTTTACTATTGAATATAAAAACAAAGTTAATGTTATAAAAAAGAATATTTTAAACTTTAAAAGAGAATATTTAAAATATTTGCTAAAAAATGCGCTTTGCCACTCTGTTATATAAATTCGATTTAATTTAAAAGCATCAATTATAAAATTTATGTATTTTATTCCATAAGGGTTAATTAAAGTTGTTAAAAGACAACAAAAAGCAGTTAATGAGAGGTATTTTGAATATTTTTTGTTGCCGTTTAAAAATTCCCCTATGCAAAATAAAACAATAAGTGCAATACCTAAAACAAAACCGCCATGCATATTTGCCCAAAGAATATTTAAAACGGGCAAGCACCATAAAATCCTATAATTTTTATTTATTTTTGCATATTTTAATATGTAGAAAAATATGGCAAAAAACAAAAATGAAAATGTTTGACACCTTATTGTTGAAAAAATATTGTATGAAATTGCTTGAATTGCAAAAAAGAAGAAAAGAAAATGTAATTTTATATCTTTGTTATCTAGTTTTATTGTTTTAACTATCGTAAAAAAAGTAAGAAAAATTATTAATGATTTAAAAATAAATAGTCCAATATCATTGAAATTATTTTGTATCAGATAAAATATTAAGCTTGAACCCCATTCATGGTCAATAAATTCATGGGTTGTGCCGTATGAATAAAAATCTTGATTAAATAATGTGCCTGTTTGAAAAAAGCTTTTTCCAACTATTAATCTTGCCCAAAAATCGTAATCAATACCGCAATCAATTGAACCAAAAAGTAATATAAAAAGGACAAGAGTTAAATAAAAAATAAAATCCATAGCAAAATTATAGTATAAATTTTTTGTTTAAGCTATTATTAGTTTTAGGAGAATACTTATGGAAAACAAAATAAAAGAAATTAGAACACAAGCAATAGCTGAAATTGAAGCAAGTACTGATTTAAAATCATTAGAGGATGCAAAAAATAAATATCTTTCAAGAAATTCTGAATTTAATAATTTAAAAAAAGGCATGAAAGATTTACCTAATGAACAAAAACCTATTATTGGCGCATTGTTAAATAAAGTTTCATCTGAATTAGAAAAACTTGTTAATGAAAAGTTTGAAATATTTTATGTAAAAGAATTGAATGAAAGATTATTAAAAGAAAAAATTGATGTTACATCTGATGGCGATTATATTCCCCAAGGTCATGTTCATCCTTTAACTCAAACAGTTAATGAAATTGTTGAGATATTCGGTCATCTTGGTTTTTCTTTGATAAAACCGGAGTTTTCTCCTGAGGTTGAATTGGAAAAATATAATTTTGACTTGTTAAATGTTCCAAAAGAGCACCCTGCAAGAGATGTTCAAGATACTTTTTATTGTGAAAATATGCCAAATGTTGTTTTAAGAAGCCAAACATCAAATGCTCAAGCTCGTCAAATGATGAATTCAAAACCTCCGATTAAAATTATTTCTCCTGGTAGAGTTTATAGAAATGAAAATGTTTCTGCAAGAAAAAATAATTTATTTCATCAAATTGAAGGCTTATATGTTGATAAAAACGTTACAATGGGACATCTAAAAGGTGTTTTAAACGAGTTTATTCGTCTTTATTTTGGCTCAAGTCGTCCAACACGTTTTAGAAGCAGTTTTTTCCCTTTCACTGAACCATCTGTTGAAATCGATGTTCAATGTATTATGTGTCAAGGAAAAGGTTGCAGTGTATGTTCTCATACAGGCTGGCTTGAAATATTAGGGGCTGGCATGGTTGATCCTAATGTATTAAGAGATGTTGGAATTGATCCTAATGTATATTCCGGTTTTGCATTTGGTACAGGTGTCGAAAGATTGACTATGCTTAAATATGCGATAGATGATATACGCTTATTTTTCAATGATGATGTAAGATTCTTAAAACAATTTTAAAAATTATTTATCTTGAATTAAATAAAATAATTTTTTCTTTTTAATCATCAAGACAGATTTTCTATCTGCTTTTGCACCTTTTTCAATTAATTGCTGTGCAATAGGAATCATGTTATTTTTTAGAGCAACATATAAAATGGTGTTGTCGCTAACAGAATCTTTATAGAATATATTTGCTTTTCTATCTAATAAATATTGTGCCATATCATTGTTTTTATGCTTAACAGCTTCATATAGCTCGCTATTAAAGCCTCTATCTAATTTTGCGCCTTTTTCATAGAGCAACTTTAAAGCCGTGAAATTATTTTCTTTTGCTGCAATATAGATAGGATATTCTGCCATATAGCTATTATTTGGGTTAAGCCCTGCATTTAGGAGAATTTCCACATTTTCATTTTTGTTTTTTTTGATTTGCTCAATAAGGCATTGAGTACTCAAATTGAGCTTTTTTGAATTTAATATGTCTTTTTGCTCTTGCGTTAGGGTGTTTTTTTGCGGATTCATTATTATTGAGCGAGATGAGAAATCTCCAAAATCTTCTAAATCAATTGCCAAAGCCGGTGCTTTAATTAAAAGTACCGGCATAAGCAATAAAAATATTTTAATTAATTTATTTTTCATTAAATAATTAAACCGCCATCAACTTCAAGAACTTGACCTGTAACATAGCTTGAATCAACCGCTAAGAATTTAACGGCTTTAGCTATATCTTCGGGTGTTCCCATACGTTTTAGAGGGATAAGTTTCATCATTTCTTCTGTATTAGTTAAATCTTTAGTCATATCTGTTGCAATAAAACCGGGGGCAACGGCATTAACTCTTATGTTTCTTGCGCCCAATTCTTTTGCCAGAGATTTTGTAAGACCTATCAAACCTGCTTTTGCAGCAGAATAATTTGCTTGTCCAACATTACCTGAAACACCTACTACGCTTGACATATTAACGATAGCACCGCTTCTTTGTTTCATCATTATTTTAACAACAGGTTTTGATACATAAAATGCAGAGCTTAGGTTTGTATTGATAACTGCGCTCCATTTGTCTTCGCCCATACGGATAAATAAATCATCTCTTGTGATACCTGCATTATTTACTAAAATATCAATTCTGCCGAATTTTTCAATAATTTTTGCTATATTTTCATCAACTTCAGCTTGGTTTGAAACATCAAATTTGTATGCTTCAGCTTGAACGCCGAGAGCTTTTATTTCTTCTATTGTTTTGTTTGCAGCTTCTGTGTTGCCTGCATAATTTATAACAATATCATAACCGCATTTTGCAAGTTCTAATGCACAAGCTTTTCCGATACCACGAGAGCCGCCTGTTACTAATGCTAATTTTTCACTCATTATATTAAACTCCTACCATTAATTCGTTTACTGTTTGTTTTAGCGATTCTGAATCGTAAATATTATATGTTTTGATTTCTGATGAAATTTTGCGATTTAAGCCTGCCAAAACTTTGCCATTACCAAATTCAATGAATGTATCAATGCCCATATCGATTGCTTTTTGGATTGTTTGAACCCACATTACTGATGAATTGATTTGATTTGGTATTTTTTCTTTAAAATCATTAGGCTTAGTTGTTTCTTTTGCATCAACATTTGTGATAACAGGTATTTTTGCTTCATTTAATTCTAATGTCTTTACAAAATCAATAAAACCATCACGCGCGCTATCCATAAGTTTAGAATGGAAACCACCCGAAACAGCAAGAGGTACAACTCTTTTTGCACCACGTTCTTTTATTAATTCGCAGGCTTTATTTATTGCTTCAACTTCTCCTGTTATAACAATTTGAGTAGGGTCGTTATAGTTTGCAATTTGCGCCAAACCTAATGAAGACGCTTCTTTTAGCGAGCTTTCAATTGTTTCTAATGTTGCACCTAATATAGCTGCCATAGTGCCTTTTGTTGTTTTTGTAGCTTCGTTCATCAATTCAGAGCGTTTTTGTATTGCTTTCATTGTTGTTTCTAAATCCATAACTCCAGCACAATACATAGCGCAATATTCACCTAATGAATGACCCATTGTAGCGCTTGGTTTAATATCTGGACATAATGACCTAAATGCAACAAGCGCTGCAATTGATGTTGCAACAATAGCACTTTGTGCGTTTATTGTTAGCTTTAAATCTTCATCTGGGCCATTAAAACAGATTTGTGAAATCTTTTTACCCAATGTTTTATCAGCCACGTCATATACATTTTTTGCACTTTCAAAATTATTGTATAAATCTAAACCCATGCCTGTGCTTTGTGAGCCTTGTCCCGGGAATATAAAAGCAAATTTTTTCATTTTTTCCTCTACTTTATTGTCTAGTTTAATGTTTCTGCAATTTTGTTGCATACGCCTGATTCAACGGCTTCTTTAGCTACTCTTACAGCGTTTTTAATTGCATAAGATGAGCTTCTGCCGTGAGATATAACGGTTATGCCTTTAACACCTAATAATAAGGCACCGCCAAATTCTTCGTAATTAATTTTTTTGTATATTCTTTTCATAAAAGGTTTAGCAAGCAAACCTACTACCATTGAAATCAAATCGCTCTTGAATTGTTCTTTGATTAATTTAAATAACATCATAGAACAACCCTCGATTGTTTTAAGGGCAACATTTCCGACAAAACCATCGCAAACAACAACATCAACATCGCCTTGGAATAATTCTTTTCCTTCAATATTTCCTATGAAATTTAAGCCGATTGTGTTTTCTTTTAATAGTTTGTGTGTTTCTTTAACTAATTGGTTGCCTTTTTCTTCTTCTTCACCAATGTTCATTATGCCGACTTTTGGATTTTTTCTGTTGTATACTTTTTCAACAAAAGTTGAGCCCATTAGTGCAAATTGTAATAACATTTCAGCCGAGCTTTCAGAGTTTGCCCCTGCATCAATTAATACAACAGGTTCTTTTCTTGTTGGTAGAGTTGCAGCAATAGCAGGACGTTCTATTCCTCTTATTCTTCCTAATCCGAATAAAGAGCTTGCCATAGCGGCGCCTGTTGAACCGGCTGCAACAACAGCGTCAGAGCTTCCTTTTGCAACAGCATCAACTGCTAAAACAATTGATGAATTTTTTTTCTTGCGAATTGCAGTTCCAACAGCTTCGCCCATCTCTATGATTTCATCAGCTTGGGTTAATTTAATATCAAGTTTTGATAAATCTACTTTAATTTTTTTGATGAAATAACCGCCACGATTTGAGCGAATACCTTTTTTTGATATTTCATTCAATACTTCTTTGATTTTATCAACTTGTCCAACAAGCTCAATAGCTACATTGTAATCTTGTGCAGCCCAAACTGCACCCTTAACGATTTCTGAGGGGGCGAAATCTCCTCCCATTGCATCAACTGCAATTCTTGTCATACTAATTACCCCAACTGTTAACTACAGACTATTCTTCAGTTTTTGCTTCTGTTTCAGCTTCTTTTGTTTCTTCAGCTTTAGCTTCAACTTCTGCTTTTTTTGCTCTAGGTTTTCTTGTTTTTTTAACTTCTTCTTTTACTTCTTCAGTTTTTGTTTCTTTAACTTCTTTAACTTCTGCTTTTGATTGTTTTTTGATTGAAGCAAAACCATCTTTATAATATCCGCATTCAGGACAAACTGTGTGTGTTAAAACAACTGCTTTACAATTAGGGCAAGTTGTTGTAGCAGGTATTGAACCTTTCCAATTTGCTCTTCTTGTTGCCTGACTTGCTTTTCCTGTTCTTTTCTTTGGTGTAGCCATTTTTATTTCCTT
>CALUZF010000028.1 GCA_944325165.1 Candidatus Gastranaerophilales bacterium | reverse complement strand
TATTTAGTTGATGCTCTTCGTTGCGACCCATACAAAAGTGCCGAAAGATCAGCGCTTAGACACAGAATCCAATCAAGTCCTAAAGAATTATGGAAAGCAAAATTGGCTGATTTATTCTATTCAACAAAGAATATTCAAATTTCATTTATGGATTTCTTTGGAATTAATAAATCGTTCAATACTCCAGGAACTGTTGGAGATGAAAATTGGTCATTAAGGTTAAATTCAAATTATAAAGATACATATTACAGAGCATTGGAAAATAATGATTGGGCAATCAACATGCCGGAAATTTTAGAAATGGCTGTCCAAGCAAAATTCGATGAAGAAGTATCTAAAAACCATAAACCTTATTGGGAAACAAAAGAACAGGTTGATCCAATTTTAAGCAAATTAAATTATTGGAAAAACGTATTAAAAGTAAAAGAGAGCAAATAAGCTCTCTTTTTTTATTTGTTTTCATCAAACTTTGAATAAACCACAAAAGATGGCGGTTTAATTACTGTTCTTGAAATAAGTTCACCTTTTTTATTATATGCAGTTAATAAAATCATCTTTGCATTGTCATCATAACTTACGTTATTACAACCAAAACAATTTTGCTCAAAAGTATAAGCAGGTTTCTTTTTATCATAAGGATTTTTCATTGTAGCATTTAAATTTTCAACGAGTTTTTTTGCTACTTCAGATGATTTTATATTTTTATTTTGTGCAAATTCTTCAAGCGCTCTTGAGGTAAATATAGCGTTATTCGCCTTAATTTTAGCAGCTTTTGTTATTTCCTGTTTTTGAATAAAATAAGGAGAATAAAAAACTCCAACTCCCAATAAAACAATAACTAAAACAATGACTTCAATTAAAGTAATCTTTTTGATTTTACTAAAATCTATTTTTATTTGTTTCATATCTACCTTTCTACAACCAAGAACGATTTAACCCTTCTTTGGTATTTACCCAAGGAACCTATATTTATATTTCTATAATTGATTGATGTTGATAAACCACCGTCAAAAGCCATTGCTTTCTTTAGTTTAAGAGTATTTTCCATGTAATCTTTCATTTCATGGGCATCTACTTTATGGTCTTTTGTGAATATTACAATATAAAGATACTTTCCCTTTAGACCTATTGCTGTTCTTTCTCGTCTTTTTAAAATATCGACACTTTGATATTTTACAATATCATCCTCTTTAATTACAAACCCCTCATTAACTAAATCCATCTCAGGGGTAAGCATAGGTCCTGCTTGCAAGGCATGTTTTATTGTATAACCTTTTTTAATTGGTTCATTATGTAAAGCAATATCAAATTTTAATTTATGTCTTTTATTTTCTAAAATTCTTAATTCAGCTCTTGATAAAACCTCGTCATATCTTTCTTGTTTTTTTAATTCTTTCATTAATTCAATATTATCTTCAACATCAGAAACAAGATTATTATCAATAGTTACATAAGAAACGCTTTTACCTGTTTTAACATCAAAAAATCCACCATTTACAACTAAATCAAAACAATTATCATCATAAATTTTTTGAGTTGTAGTTAATTTATTTGATACAAAAGGCTTAATTTTTGAACCATATTTATTAGTATCGATTTTAAATACATAAACTCCTAATGTATCATTACTAACTTCAATTTTATCTTTAGCTAAAACAGGACACAGGGTCATAATTAAAGCTGTTAACAACAAAAATATTTTCTTTTTCATTATAAATCCTTTGCTTTTTTAATTATAAAAATCGAAACAATAAATAAAATTATAGGAAATGCTGCAGCTATAAATGGCGGTAGGACTGATTTTTGAGCCAATAAGTCAAAAAATGGTAAAGTGATATAGTAGCCAAAAATCATACCAACTGCAATTGTAAAACCAACCAATCTTTGAGAACGCGGTGGCGCAAAACCAAGCATACAACCAATAATTGCAAATAAGATACAAGTTAGCGGATGTAAATATCTTTGATATAATTTTGCTTTGAAATATTTGTATTCATCAGAGAAATTAGCTCTTTTTAAAAGTTTTGTGTAATCTTTTATCTGATGATTTGTAAATACGCGCTCTTTTCTTGTATTATTAAGCATTAAATCAAAAACTTCTTGGGCTTGATTTTTCTCTGTTAAAATAGGATATTTTTCTTTTTGTGAAACTTTCTTATATATGCCATCATCATCTATATCATATATAAGAGCGTCTTCTAACATCCAGCAATCCTTTTGCTTGTGAGCAATCGGAGCAAAAATAATGCTTTTAAACATTGTAGCGTCACTGTATTTTTCATGCGAGAAATTCATAACCGTTATTCCAAGAATTTCCCTTGGGTTAAAATTTGATACAATTATATTTTGTTTAGGTGTTTTATCAGGATTTTCTACGATATAGACAAAATGGCTTCCTCCGCCCAAAGATTCCCCCAGCTTTTGAGAAGCAATAGGAACAAGTTTATCATTTACCGTATAGCAAAAAAATGATAAAACTACACCCAAAACTATAACAGGCGCCATAATTCTATTAAATGAAAGCCCTATACCCCTTAAAATTGATAATTCTGAATTTTTGGATAACCTATCAAATGTAAAAATCGAACCCAATAAAATGCCTACAGGAATAGCTTTAGCTAAAACTTGCGGGATTTCAAGAATTAATCTCTTAAATCCCATCATAGGGGTATAAACATCATTTAGGATTTTTTTGATAATTTTGAATAAAGTTTCTGGTGCTATCCAAACAATTATAAATAAAATCAGACAAACTAAAGTTGCACCCAAAACTTGGGATAAAATAAATTTATCCAACAAAGTTATTTTATAATTTTTAATTTTCGATAATACATCTATCATTACAGAACAAAATCTTTTCCTAAATAAAACTCTTTTGCTACAGGGTCAACTGCAACATCCGTACTTTTTCCTGAAATTTTAATTTTTCCATCAAAAATAACATTTGCTCTATCAGTAATTGATAAAGTAGCCTTTGGATTGTGGTCAGTGATTAAAATTCCTATATTTTTTTCTTTTGCAAGTTTATAGATATTTTCCTTAATTTCACCTATTGCAATAGGGTCAATCCCCGTAAAAGGTTCATCCAACAATATAAATGAAGGAGTAGCAGCAAGTGCTCGAGCAATTTCAACCCTTCTTCTTTCGCCGCCTGAAAGAGCTACAGATGGAGCTGTTCTTAATTTTGCTACACCAAATTCATTTAATAAATTTTCTAAAAGCTCATCTTTTTGCTCTTGATTTAATTTATCGTTCATTTCAAGAACAAGTTTTAAATTATCTTCAACATTCAATTTTCTAAAAATTGAAGTTTCTTGAGGAAGATAACCAATGCCTAATTTAGCTCTTTCATTCATAGGTAATTGTGTAACATCAATAATATTTCCATCATCTTCTTCAATTAAAACTTGGCCTTTATTTGCTCTAACAAGACCTACCACCATATAAAATGTTGTAGTTTTACCTGCGCCATTAGGCCCTAAAAGCCCAACAACCTCTCCTTTATTAACATCAAAAGAAACATCATTTACAACTGATCTATCGCCATATATTTTAACAAGATTTTTAGCTATAATTCTCATATTTTTCTCTCTTTTTATTCAATTATAATATAAAATGAATTATTTTTTGACTTTTAATAAAAAATTACTACCTTTTAAAATAAAATATTTTCTATTGTTTTCGATAATTGCATAAGGTTTTTTATCTTTATTTTTTTCATCAACCTCTAAAAATTCAAAATTAGGAACTTTTACATATCTTCTTGCAATTTTTACATAAGCACAAGCCCAAGGATGAAGCGCTCTTAGATGTCTATATACATCTTCTTTTGATTTTGTTAAATCAATTATTACTTCCTTTTCGCTCAATTGAGGTTCATAACTTGCAAATTCCTCATTTTGTTTTATTGGTTGAATTTGTTTTTTATCATATAAATCTAAAAAGTCTTTAACCATGCCCTTTGCTAGGCGGGTTGTTTTATCTTTTAGGCTTTCACCTGTTTCATTTTCATCAATTACAATTGCTTCTTGTAAAATAATATCGCCTTTATCGAATTTTTCATTCATAAAATGAATTGTAAGACCCGATACCTTTTGATTTAAATAAATAGACCAAAAATAAGGGTTAGCACCTCGATTTTTAGGCAAAAGCGCAGGATGAAAATTAACACAAGGAACTAAATTTAAAATATCAGACCTAAATTTTTCGCCCCAAGAACCAACTATAATCATATCTGGTTTTAATTTTTCAATTTCATCATAAAATTTTTGGCCATTAACACTTCTACCCTTAATATCATACAATTTTTTAGATTTTATAATCGTATAATCTTTGCTTGGATTAAAAATATCCTTGAAAAACAACTCAAACTTCGAATAAAAACGTCTATCGTTTCTAAAAACCCCTAAAATTTGATGATTTGAAGCTTCTATTCCCTCAATTAAAGAATAGAGCATTTGACCATATCCTACTAAAACAACTTTTGCCATATAAAAATTATATAATAAATTTGATTTTAAGATAAGATTGTTCTATATTAATTATACATGCCTTGGGTCCGTAGCTCAGTTGGTAGAGCAGTTGACTCTTAATCAATTGGTCGTGGGTTCGAGCCCCACCGGGCCTAAATTATATTAAGACTCCTCAATAGAGGAGTCTTTAATTTAAAAAAACTATCAATCATCTATTATGTTTGTTTCTAATAAAGTTAGATTTTAGTTTTACTTTTTTTTAAAATTCAAATATAATTATCCTATGAAAAAATTTATCATAATCACGATTATTGTTCTTATTTATGCAATTCCTCTATCTTTCTCAGAAGTTAGAAATTCTATTAAAGAGCAAATACAAAGTGCTACAATGACTGTTAAAAATGAAAATGGTAAATGGGTAAAAGTTAGCGACAATGTTTATCTAGATACCTCTTCAATTTCTAAAACAAAATATCTTATTTCTGGATGGTTTAAAATTTATGACACTCCTGAAGATGATTTATATACTGTAAATGGTGTTGATGTTTATTATACAATCGATAAATATGAAGTTGATTGCACTGAGGGCGACGACGGTATATTTATTAGGCATGTTAAATATTTTGATAAAAATAACAATATTTTATTAGATGAAGAAGATTCTAATGGGATAGGTTGCAGTTGTCGCGGGCTTGTAAACGGTGAATTAATTTGCAAGGAATTATGTAAGAGATTTTAGGGATTTTTTCTTTTGAATAAATTTTTATAATATTCAATAGAAGAATAATAACCAATTTTTTCAAATGGAGTTGTATATTTTTTAGTTAAATACTGAAAATATTTATACAATAAAAAAGCTGGAATTAAACCTAAAATGGTTAACGATAAGCATAATGATATTTTAAAACTAGAATTATTATAGCTATTTTTCAAAAACAATATTAAAAACGATAAAAAAGAAATCAAGATAAGAGCTAAAAATTTGGTTATTATATTCTTTAATTTATCAATATATTTAAAAATACCAAATAATTTAGCTATAACATAACAAGTAATTGGCGAAAATACGATTGGTGCATATAATAATGAAGTGACGCAAATATTTTCAAATTCTTCACTTACTGTTAAATTTTCAGGTAAAATACTATAAAAAAGAGCCAGTATAACATCGGGCATTATAAGAAAAATATCGTATATAAACCACAAGAAGGCAATATATAATATTGCCTTTAAAATATACTTCATAATATGCTTGTTATCTATTTTTTGTTCCATATTTTATCAAGCTCATCTTTTGTTAATACTATATCACAAATAGAAAAATTGCCTTTTAAATTTCCTTTTAACATTTGTCTTCTGCCTGCTTCAACCAATGGTCCTTCGTTAGCATTAAAATCATAAGTATCAAACATATATAAATGCAAATTTCCATCATTATCCATTCCTGAATTTAGAAAATCAACACTTCCAAAGGCATTATGAAGATTTGATGTTTTTATTAGGCTTTTCTTTTTAAATCTTGTAGTAAAATTTTTTCCATTTAAAATTTTATCTTTTTTTTCTAAAAACCCAAGGATATCCTTATTTTCTATTTCAATTCTTGCAATATCATTGTGCAGTCTAAATCTTGAGGCTTCAAAACCATAATTTTTTAAAATTTTCTCTCCTTTTTTTACAATATTAATTAAATCCTCGCAAAGCAAAGTGTCATAAGGAAAACGAGTTGCAAAACAAGGTTTAGAGGGCTTATTATAATTTTTTATTCCATTTTCTTTTGCAAAACTTCTTATTTCTTCTTTCGTTATATTAAAATCAACAAAAGGTGAATGTATTTCAAGCTCTTTTAGTGCTTTTAGACCTGGTCTATAGGTTTTTATATCATCAGCATTTGTTCCATCAATTATTAGCCTTTCTTTAGCCAATTTTTTAAGCTCGGACATAAAAAGCTTCTTACAATGAAATACAAAAAATATAACGCTCAAACCCAATAATGACAAAGAAAACAATGAACCAAAATAAGTATAAGGCTCAATATATCTCAAAGCTAAAGCGCTTCCGCCAGCCAAAAGCCCTAGCGTAAGAACAAAAATAAAATATTTTACATAATAATTCTTTGTGAATTTATTTTTTCTTCTTTTTCAGATATTGGTCTGTAATTTACAAAAGTATCAACATTTTCCTTTAATTGCTCTAGGCAAAGTTTTTTAACGTCTTGAGGAGAATTTACCAAATATGCAGGGCATTTATCCGCAAGAATAAAGCTTTCTCTAGGGTATTTTTCAATACTTCACCAATGGCATTTTCTGATTTGCCATCAACATACATATATGCTGTATCAAAATAATTTGCCCCATGAGAGATAGCATATTCAACCATTTTATCCAATTCAACCATATCAATTTTTTTATCTCTCATAGGAAGACGCATACAACCCAGCGCTATAAGAGGTGTATCAATATTCATGAATTTTCTTCTTACAACTTGATTTTTCGCTTTTGAATTTCTTTTTTTCCACAACCTGATAATAGCGTTGCTCCGCCAATTGCAATAGCAGAATTTATAATAAAATCGCGTCTTTTCATATTGTTACCTCTGAAAATTTAAATTACATCCCCCTATTTAATTTTATCAAAATCTTTAATATAAGTACAACAACAAATTCATATTGATTTTACCCATTTATTTTTTAAATTTTTAAGATACCATGTTTAGCGTATGAAGAAGATTTTTATTACCCTAATTTTAACAATATCCTTTATAAATCCCATTTTTGCAATTGAAGAAAATGCTAATAAAATTTCTCTTGAGCAAGCAATTAATTTAGCTTTGGATGATAATATCGAATTAAAAGAACAAAGAAAAAACGCAGATATTTATGAATACGGTGTCCAAAAAGCAAACGCTCTTAAGAATCCGCAACTACAATCAAATCTCTTGATGGGTCCTATTGCAAAAGGAAATTCAAGCCAAATAGGACTTATGCTGCCTCTTGAAATAGCAAAAAGGGGTGCCAGAAAAAAAGTTGCACTATCAGAGCTTGATTATACAAATAAT
Organism: Candidatus Gastranaerophilales bacterium; assembly: GCA_944325165.1. Taxonomy (GTDB): domain Bacteria; phylum Cyanobacteriota; class Vampirovibrionia; order Gastranaerophilales; family Gastranaerophilaceae; genus RUG14156. The sequence continues at coordinate 7,718 of CALUZF010000028.1, read as the reverse complement.
AAAATTAAAGATTATGAATTTAAATTAAAATTGAGAATAAGAACAGCTTATTTTAATTTATTAGTTGCAAAAACAGAACTAAAAATCTTAGAAGAAAGAAAAGAACTAACTGAAGAACTGCTAGAGATTGCCAAACAAAAAGAAAAAAATGAAATAGATATTCTACAAACGGATATGAAGCTAGAAAAGCTTTTAGTACAAATAAACAAAGCAAAAGCAAATATACGAACCGCACAATATGATTTCAATAAAATATTAAATCTTGAAAACAATACAATATTTTATGATACAAAAGAGGACAATATATTCGGTGCAGAATTTTTCACAAAACTAGAACTGCCTTCTTGCGAAAATTTAGAGCAAATTGCATTTGAAAACAGATATGATATCAAAATGGCACAATCAAAAATCTCTCAAGCAAAAAATACTCTATCGTCTGTTGCAAGGCAAAGAATTCCCGATTTATATTTAGCAGGAGGTTATGCTTTTGCTCATGACGGCACATCAGGGGCTTATGTCGGCGCTGGAATTGATATACCCTCTTTATATTTATATACTCCAGAAATCAAAAGTGCCAAACTTGAGCTTGATAAAACTCAGCTTGAATATAATTCAATAATAAATATAACCAAAAATATTATTCACACAAACCACGATAAATTCATTATGGCTCAAGAAAATGTGGAACACTATAAACGAATATTGGATAAATCCCAAAAAATATTAAATCTATCAAAACAACAATACAAAAAAGATAAGTCAAATTTAGTTAATTTAATCATAGTAGAACATTCTCATCAAGAACTATTAAAAGAATTTTTAGATACAATGAAAGAATACTATAATTCATATATTGCGCTAATTCAAGAATTAGGACTTGATAATCTTACTATTGATATTGATTTATAATTTCTAGGCAATTATTTTTATCTTTAGGTTTTAAAACAGTATGAAAATAATTAATCAAAATTTTTATTCTAAAACAAATTTTTGCTCAAAAGATTTATATAGAGTTAATCTCAAAAAGGATAATCAACCCTTACAAGCAAAAGCAATACAATTCGACCATTCAAAAGGTGATACAAGATTAATTGCACATCTTGCACTTGATTGGCTTAATACAGAATATATGAAAAATATTGTCGCAAATTATTCTTGCAAACACGAACCTGCAACCATAATCGGAATTGCAAGCGATAAAGAAGATTTATCCTCAAAAGACATAAAAAGCTTAGTTGCCTATAGAGACGACATTAAAAAAGGCAAAAAAGAATGTGAAATATTATTTTTGCAAGCATCACCAGAAATTGCAGATAATAAAAAAAGCCCGATAAGAGGTGCAGGAGAGCTTGCAATGTATGCAGTTGTAAAACATGCAAAAGAAAAGAAATGCTCAAAAGTTAGCCTTATGAGCACAAATCACGATTTTTACAGACATATCGGTTTTACTCCAATGGCTCCCATAAGCCCGCTTTATAGCTCAAAGGGCTTTTACTTAGAGAAAAAAGACTATGATACTTTTTTGAAAAAAATTGAAGAAAAATATAATCTTAATTGTGTTGGTTAAAACAACTTTATATACTCAAAATAGACAGATATATTGAAAAATATCTGTCTATTTTATTTTAAATTTACAAAATTACTGTTCTTGCGAACGTTTTTGAAAACATTCCTTACAAAATACTTCCTTGCCTTCAATTGGTTTAAAAGGAACTTTTGTTTGAGCTCCGCATTGAGAGCAAGTTGCATCATACATTTTTCTTCTTGATTTATGTTTTCTTGCTTTTCTGCATTCTTGGCAACGTTTTGGAACATTTAGCAAGCCTTTTTGAGCATAAAACTCTTGTTCACCCGCACTGAAAACAAATTCCTTTCCACAATCTTCGCATATCAGATTTTTGTCTTCGTACATTTTTGGTCTCCTTTTATTTTACTTACATGACCACTTGAGCAAAAAATTTTTTAAATATAAAGAATTCAGCGCGCAAATAGTTTGATTATGGTTATTTTATACTTTTTTTAAAGGAATTGCAAACTATTTCTTTAAAATTTCATAAATTTCATCAATCAAAGAAGGACTAGATAAAATAAGCATGGTTTCATTTTTTTCCAAATCCCAATAACAACACTGAATTGCATTTTTAATTGAACCCTCCATAATAATTAAAGAAGGATTTACATTTGCATATTTAAGCCTTAGCGCCATATCGTCAAATCGATTGGCACTAACATAAATCTTATTTTCAAAATACGAAACAGAATTAAAATTAGCATCCCAAATCCAACTTGTATCAACACCATCTTGAATTTCATCGCTCAAACAGAAAACAACCTTAGTATTTTTATTTGCATAAAGCTCTCTTAAAGCCAAAGACAACGAAGTCGGATTTTTAATAGTCTTAATTTTAATTCTTTTATTTTTATAAGTTAAAATATCATCTCTGCCTTTTAATAAATTATATTCTTCAAAAGCTTCAGATATTACTTTTCGCTCTATACCCAAATTAATTGCAACAGCAATAGCGCCAAGCGCATTATAAGCGCCTTCAATACCGCCAAAAGGCAATTTAAAGACCATTTTATTGTCATTATAATATGCAGTTAAAAATGAATAATCTCCAAAAACCTTAACATCAGCACTTAAATCTAATTTGGGTCTTTTAAAACCACAAGCACAGCTATATTCTCCTATATGAGAATAATAATTTTTCTTATAATCCAATACACAAGAGCAATTCGGGCACTTAATCAAATCATTTTTCTGTGCAAGATTTTTATTTGCATCACCATATTCAATATTATTAAAACCATAATAAAACTTTGTCCTTTTTTTATTTAAAATTGTGTCGTTTTTAATTTCATCAATCTCATAAAACATAGGTTCATCAGCATTAATGATGAGATTTAACTTAGAATTAAGAGAAATTGCAGCTTGTATTCTTTCTTTTTTTTCTTCAAGAGATGTAAAATCAGTCTGATTGATAAATAAATTTCCCAACAAAAGATAGTCAAATTTAATGGAATTAAAATATTGCTCAATATCAAATTCGCTAAGGGCAATTGTATAGTAATCTTTTTGCCATTGAGAATCAAAAATATCAAAACCATGCGCCAAATCAAGAATAATAGAGGTCAATGGAGGATAAGTTTTTCCTTCTTTTGAAATATTTGAAATATATGTTTTATCATCACTTGTTATAATTTGATTTAAAAGACTTGCACAAGAAGCCTTGCCATTTGTCTGACAAATTGCAATTTTTGCAAGCCTTGCATAGCTTTGAAGTTTAGCTAAAACCTCGGGCATATTATTATCGACAATATAATCTAAGTTAAATTTATCTTCAAAATTTAACTTTTCTAATAGTTTATATAGTCGTCCTGACCATAATATCGAGGTTTTAAAATCCATTTTTATCCTTAAAAATAATACAAGTTAGGTATAGAATTTTAATTTTACATATATTATAATACATCAATGCTCGATTTTATTTGCGTATTGTTAATATTTATTGAAATTATCTTTACAGTATTTTGCGTAAAGAAACTTTGTAAATTTGAAATACAAGTCAATGAAATACACGCAAAAATGCTTGATGGCGCAAGAAAAATCTTAGAAATTAATGATGAAATAAGAAATATAATTCAAAAAACCAATAAAATCATAAAAATTCTTGCAAATAAAAGATTACACCAAATCAGAAGAATTATAATGTATACAATAGATATTGTCCAAGTTATTATACTTATTAAATCTCTAAATCTGCAAAAAGGCAAAAAAGCACTCAACTTCAAGATATTGAAAAATCTTGCATACGCAAAAATTATTCAACAAATTATCAAAAAAATTCTTGATTTTACACAGAACCTCTGTGCAATTTAATGTTACATAATTTTAATTTTTAGCCATATAAAAACAAAGATGCTAAATTAAAAATATGAATACATTTTTTCAAGATGAATTTATAAATTCTAGAGTATTGTCACGTCTTAAAAAAGAAATAAAACGTGAACAATTAGATTCCACTATTGCTGAGCTTAATTATTTAAACGAGCTTCAAAGCCATATTGTTTCAAGATGCGATTTTACACCATCGCAAAACCAAGAGCTGGATTTTATTAAAAAAATGAACAATGCAAGAAGAAAAAATTTACAAGCATAGATTAAAAATAACAAAAAATAAGGAATTATGTTTTATTTCCCATCTGGATTGGCAAAATCTGATTTTAAAAATTTTCAGACGTTGCGAATTAAAACTTGTTTTATCTCAAGGTTTTAATAAAATGCCAAAAGTATCTTATTCGCCTGCATTACCTATATTTTTAGAATCAGACTGTGAACTTGTTAATTTTCAAACTTATGAACCCTTAGAAAAAAACTTCATCGAAAAATTTGAAAAATATTCCCCAAAAGGAATAAAAGTTATTGAGCTAAAAGAAACAAATGACAATACAAACGAACCTAAATCCCTTGAAAACTACATACAATGGGCACAATATGAAGCTAAATACGATTTTGAAAAAAATCATGTTTACAATTTTGAAAAATTAAGATATATTATAGAAAAGTGTTTGTCTTCGGATGAATTATTAATCACGAAGAAAACTAAAAAAGGTATAGAAAAAACAATAAATTATCGAAATTCCCTAAAAGAATTTGAAATTAAGGATGACGGCACATTAAGTTTTGTCTTAAAGGCAGGACAAAATGAATTAATTCCCTCGCTTCGTGCAGATGAATTTCTAAAAACTATTTTTGGCGAAAGTAATATTTTCAAAATAAAAAGGGTAAAATTTTTCGATACCGACTTGAGAGTTATTTAAGTTTAAAGGAATTTTACGATGACAAAAAAAATTATCATTTCTGAAAAGGATAATATTGCAGCAGTCCTTGAGGACAATAAAGTTTGCGAATTTTTCGTTTCAAAAGGAGATGTTTTATTAGGCGATGTTTATCTATCTCGCGTAGATAATGTTTTACCGTCTATTGAAGCGGCTTTTGTAGATGTCGGAATGAATGACAAAATGGGCTTTATTCATACCGATGATATTATGGGCAAAGGAACTCTAAAAGAAAAAGTTAAACCTAACCAAAAACTAATCGTTCAAGTAATAAAAGAACCTACAGGTCATAAAGGTCCAAGAGTAACAACCGCATTATCACTCCCAGGAAGATTTTTAGTATTATTGCCAGATGAAAAAGGTATAAATGTTTCTAAAAAAATCACATCTCAAAAAGAAAGAGCAAGATTAAAATCAATAGTTAGCCTTCTAAAACCTGTTGGTGTAGGAGTTATTGTAAGAACCGAAGCAGAAGGACAAACTGACGCTGAAATTCAAGAAGATTTAGAAATTTTACTTGAAAAATGGAATTCAATAGTAAATGCCGCAGATAGTGCAAATCCCCCAACATTACTATATAGAGACCAAGATTTATTATATAGAGTTATAAGAGAAGCATGCGATTCTGATGTTGATGAAATAGTTGTAGATACAGCTTTTGCACTGCATAGAACAACTCAATTATTGCAACATTGGAACATGCAAGTAAAAGTTACAATGCACAAGGGAAATGAGCCTTTATTAGTTTCAACAGGAATAAATAAAGAAATAGAAAAAGCCCTAAACACTAAAGTAAATCTACCTTTGGGCGGTTATTTATTTATTCAACAAACAGAAGCACTTACTGTTGTCGATGTTAACTCCGGTAAATTTACAAGCTCATCAAACCAAGCAGAAACTATTCTAAAAACAAATATTCAAGCAGCCGATGAAATCGCTCGCCAATTAAAATTAAGAAATATTGGCGGTATGGTTGTAATAGATTTTATCGACATGGCTTCTCGTATGGATAAATTAGCTCTATTAGAGCATTTTGAATTGATTTTAGAAAAAGACAAAGCAAAACCGCAAATTGGTCAGTTATCAGATTTAGGACTTGTTGAGCTTACAAGACACCGCCAAGGTCAAAGCTTATCTGAAATTTTCACTAAAAAATGCGATAAATGTCAAGGTCAAGGCTTTATTATAGATGATTTAAAATTTGCAACACCAACAGCAGTTGGCGAAAACAGGGCAAAATTAAATAAAATCAAAGGTCCATTCAATTCAAACTTCAATTCAGTTGAGCAAGCGCCAAATCAAAACAATAAAAATCATAAATTCGACAAAAATAATAGACGTGATAAAAACAAAAATCGTCAATTCAACCAAGAAGCAAATCAAAATCAACAAAATGAAGCCGAAAATCAAGAACTGACAAAAACACAAGTAAATGAAATTATTGATGATTTAATTAAAGACGTTATTATTGATGGCGCTATTGAGGCTATTGAAGAAAGAAAAGAAACACTTGAAACTGAAACTCAAGAAACAAAAGAAAATAAGCCTCAAGAGCAAGAAGCTCCAAAAGAAGAAATAAAAGAAGAAAAGCCGGTTAAAAAACTTTCAAGAAAAGCTAAAAAAACTAAGAAAAAAGAAGAAATAACACCGGAAGAAACTCCAAAAGAAGAAACAACATCAGAAGAAAAACCAAAAAAAAGAACAAGGAGAACAAGAAGTGCTAAAACTGCTTCATAAAACTCTTTATATATCCGCTATTTTCTGTTTATTGACTTTAAATCCTGCAGTTGTAGCAGATATGAATACCAACGCTCTTGAAAAGACTACAGCAGAGCAGATGAACTTTGTTCAACAAGATATCAAAGTTAACGACTTGGATATTGAGCCTATAAACACTCAAGAAGTCAAAAAGAACGTTATACCCGACACTCAAAAAGAAGGCAGAAAAGTTATTGCATATTTCTTGAGGGCTATGCTTGGCGTTGTATTTTGTTCAATAATTTTATACTTAATTCTTGTTTTTGTTAAGAAATACTATGGAAGTGCATTTGTTAACCCGCAAGAAGAAGAATATTTTGAAGGTTTTGACCTTTCAACACCCCATTCAAAACAAGACGCGCTTAAAGCATTTTTAAACAGAACAAAATAATCTATGCAACAATATCACTTTGTTGCGGGATTTGAGCATTATTAAGGATTTCCTTTTCATTAGGAAGTCCTTTTGTCTTTAATAAAATCTCAACAATATGTTTCATCTGGCATTTAAAAGAATATCCCGCTTTTGTAATAGGACAATCTTCGCATTTAGAATTTAATTTATAACATTCAAGCGCCTGCAACGTCCAATTTTGAACTATAGAATCAGATATAACGCCATTTGTCTGACATTCGAAATATTCTTCTTTAAAATTATATTTATTAAACAAGTTTCCCTCAAGTCGTAGTAAATCTTATATATAGTTACATTATGCGCTATATTAAAAAATTTTTCAAATTAATCCTATAAATGTAGTATTAAAAAAATTGCACCTTTCGGCAATTAAAATCTTTCTATAATAAATTAGACTTTTAATATGTACGACTTTTTTAAAAATATAGCAGAAAAAAATTCATGCTCATTAATGGGTGCATGTTCTATACATCCAAGTATTAATGCGCTTTATCAAATAATTTTAAATGAAATTAGAGAAGTTTCATCATATCTTGTTAAATTAAAGGCTTTTGATATAGTTGACAAAGAAGCAAGCGATTTAGCAATTAAAGGACTATCTATTTTTCTTATAAACACAAGTTATAATCAACAAAATTACCTTGATTTTCTAGGTAAAATTTATGACGCCAAAATAAGAGTTAAAAATTTATACATTGATTATTGTTCA
>CALUZF010000027.1 GCA_944325165.1 Candidatus Gastranaerophilales bacterium | reverse complement strand
GATGATATTATTAATTCCTTTGTGATTAGAGAAAATAAAGCTTATCCTGTTTATTTTGGAACATATAAGAATATTGATAAAATCAAAGAATACCTAAAAAAATATACAAATTTATATTTGATTGGCAGAAATGGCCAGCATAAATATAATAATATGGATGAAGCCATGGTTTGTGGTATAAATGTAGCAAGAGATATTATAAAAACGGATAAAATATGAAAAAAAAGTGTAAAAATTGTGGTTTTGAATATGGCGAAGAAGATATATTTTGTTCAAGATGCGGACAAAAAATTGAAAATGAAGAAACTGCTAAAATAAATCAAATTGCAGAGAAATTTGAGGCTGAAAAATCTACAAATGACGAACAAAAGATTGCATTTCATTCTCAAAATGTAAAAAAAATATTTGATAATTCAATGATACAAGTGTCTGTATTTTTGATTGTTATGTTGTGTGCGCTTTGTTTTGTAATGTTTTTTATTTTAGATAGGTATAATAATCAAAAAGCGACACTGCAGTTTAAAAATTTTATTCAAAACCCTTCGCAAATACCTCTTTTAAAAGAGCCATCAAGTTATAAAAATCTTTCTTATAATTTATCTCAGGTTGAGGATTTTCTTTTATTGTATTTTAAATATTCGTCTGATTCTCAAGAAAAAAAAGAGCAAATTTTTGCTTCATATTTAAAAGAATTAGAAAAAATGCCTAATATCTTGAATGAAAAATATGATAGTGAAAATATCTCAGAATGTTCTAAAAAGGCTAGTCTTGCAAAGTGCTGTGCCCATTTAAATCATCTTTTTAAAAATAATACAGTGAGTGCTTTTTGTAGTCATGGTAAAGTTTATTTATATCCGGATTATAAAACAATCAAGAAAAAATATTACGGGTATTTGTCTTATGATTTTAAAAAATATATTGATTTAAGAGCAAAATATAATTATCCTGTTTCACTTGATTTGGATTTAATTATAAAACCGGAAAAATTAGCCAGCAAAATCGCACAATATGAAAAATTATATTCATCATCTCAAAACGATTATGTAAAAGATGTTTTAGAAAAGATATTATATTTTGATTTTAGAAAGTTTATTTTTACTCCTTCAATATATGCAACTACAACAAGGGAGATGAAGCCAGAATTTAGAAAAGCTTATATAGGTTTTATAAATAAAAATAAAAATTCTAATTTTAAACCTCTCATTATGAGCTATCTTGATAAAAAAATAGCTTATAGCGAGGAAAATTTCAAAAACGATTATCCTTATAAGTTTTTCTCAGATGAGAATTTTAGCGATAATGTTAAAAATAGTGTATTGGAAGACGTATTTGTACAGTTGAGGAAAAATATTTTTAATGATAAAAATACTGATTTGCCCTTAGCATTTGTATACGATTTGAAAAATGGCAAGTGGAAAAAATACAATCCGCAAGTTCAACTAGCTTCAAGTGAATATGTTTTAAGCGAGCCTGATGAAAATAATAATGTTTCAATATACAATAGCGCATTTTCGCCTTTACAAGAGCTGAATATTTTAAGATATTCAAAGCTGTATTTGATTTTTGATAATCTTTACGTTTATAACAGAGATAAACTTTCTATTTTAAAAGTTACATTTAATGGTAAAACGTTTAATTTGTATAATCTAAATCATGTTGATGTTACATCTTTGTTTCCTGGGATAGAAGTGATTAATATTGATTCTTTTCCAAGTTACAATATTATAATCGAGAAAGATAATGCGCGTGCAAATTATATTGTGCTTTCAAGATATTCTCAAGGCTGGTGTGATTATGTGCTTTCTGCTGTTAAAGGCGAATTTAGCTTTTTAGCTTTGCCTAATATGTTTAGCGTTAATTCTAATTCTGATGTTGTAATTTCTTTTCATGATTCAAGAAATACTATTGATAAAATAAATGAGCATACACCTTCTTATACTTTTACAATAAGAACAAGAGGGCAAAAAAATCAAGATACTCCTCAAGATTCTTATGCTCAATATGATAAGCAAACTCAAGTAGATGCTCAAAATGAAATTGAAAATCATAAGCCAAATATTATGCCAAAATTAAAAGGTATGGATGAAAAAGTTGAGCTTGAAGAAGAATTATTAACAGTGCCTGAGCAAAAAATCGAGCCTCCGGAAGATGATAAAGATGATTAAAAAAAGCCTCTATTTAAGAGGCTTTTTTATTAGTTATTTTCTCTTCTTTGTTTTACTTTTTCAATTATTTCATCGAATTCTTCGGCATTTATTGTTTCATGCTCTAGAAGTGAATTTGCTAATTCATCTAAAATATCTCTGTTTTCGGTTAAAATTCTTTTAGCTAGAGCGTATTTTTCATCAATTATTCTTTTAACTTCTTTATCAAGTTCGTATGCAACTTGTTCTGAATAATCTTTGGTTTGACCAAAATCACGCCCCATAAATACATGCTCATTCGGTTGACCGTATGTCATATTGCCCATTTTTTCGCTCATTCCCCATTGAGCTACCATATTTCTTGCTAGTTTTGTAGCTCTTTGCATATCGTTTGAAGCGCCTGTTGAGATATTATCGCCATAAACAAGCTCTTCTGCAACACGACCGCCTAAAAGGTCTGTTATATGAGCTAAAAGTTTTCTTTTTTTTTGTTGTTTTGAATCGTCTTTCGGCGTATACCAAGTAAGTCCTAAAGCTCTTCCTCTTGGAATAATCGAGATTTTTTGAACTTCTTCACAATCTTCAAGCATTTTTAATATAACTGCATGACCTGCTTCGTGGTAGCTTGTTCTTTCTTTATCTTCTTGAGTTAATACGGTTGATTTCTTTTCTATACCTGCTATAACTCTATCAATTGATTTATCTATATCTTTCATCGATATTGCTTCTTCATCGTTTCTTGCTGCTAAAAGTGCTGCTTCGTTTAATAGATTTTTTAAATCTGCCCCTGTAAAACCAGGAACTCTTTTAGCAAGAGCTTTTAAGTCAACATCAGAAGCAAGTTTTTTATTTTTTGCATGAACATTAAGGATTTCTTCCCTGCCTTTTACATCCGGTTCATTGACATATATTTGTCTGTCAAATCTACCAGGACGAAGTAGAGCACTATCTAAAATATCTGGTCTATTTGTAGCTGCAATAACTATTATATTTGTGTTTTCGTCAAATCCATCCATTTCAACAAGTAGTTGGTTTAATGTTTGTTCGCGCTCATCATGACCACCACCCATGCCTGCGCCTCTTTGACGTCCTACTGCATCTATTTCATCGATAAATATCATGCAGGGTTGATGTTTTTTTGCTTGTTCAAATAAATCTCTAACACGGCTTGCACCAACACCTACGAACATCTCAACAAAATCAGAACCAGAAATTGAGAAGAATGGAACTCCTGCTTCTCCTGCAACTGCTTTTGCCATTAAGGTTTTACCTGTACCGGGAGCACCTACTAAAAGCACTCCTTTTGGAATTTTTGCGCCGAGTTTTGTATATTTTTCACTGTTTTTTAGAAAATCAACAATTTCTTCAAGCTCTTGACGTTCTTCATCAATACCTGCTACGTCTTTAAAAGTAATTTTAATTTTGTCGTCAGCTAAAAGTTTTGCCTTAGATTTTCCAAAATTAAGAGCAGACGAACCTGTTTGTTGTATTCCTTTTAAAATCAGTATTATCATTATTGCAATAAAAATTATTGGAATTATTACAGAGCCCATCATACTCATCCAAGAGCCGTCTTGCGGCTTTGCTACTTGTATTTCAACATTTTTTTCTTTTAAAAGCTCATATAAATCTTTATCGCCCTCTGGAATTTGTACTCTAAATTGTATTTTTGGCGCTGTTTGTTCAATATTTCCGAAACCTAGCGAGTTATTATTTGCATTTTGCGGTTTTACTGTTTCTTTTTTTGTTCCTTGGTCTTTTGGAATTGCTGTTAGTGTATCTTTTGCAATATATACACTTTCAATTGAGCCCATTTGGACTTTGTTTAAAAATTGTGTGTATGAAATTTCGCTTGTAGATGTAGTTGGGCCTTTAAAAGCAACTGATAGTGCTGCTATTAGAAATACCGCAACGAGCAAATAAATCCCAATAGATTGATTTTTGTTCATAAGTTCCTCTAAAATACTAAATACTTATTGATATTATATCAAAATAATTATAAAATGTATAATATACTAAAGGAATAATTAAGAATGTCACGAGTTTTTTTGTCTCTTGGTTCAAATCTTGGAGATAGATTATCAAATATTCAACAAGCGGTTAGCTCTCTTGCTATGTCTAATCGCATAAAGATTGTAAAGACATCATCTTTCTATGAAACAGAGCCTTGGGGTAATAAAAATCAAGAATGGTTTATAAATGCAGCTATTGCAATAGATACCGATTTTACTTGTGAAGAATTGCTTGAATATTGCCAAAATATTGAGGTTCAATTAGGCAGAATAAGAAAAGAAAACGAAAAATGGTGTCAAAGAGCTATAGACATTGATATTTTGATGTATGATGATAAAGTTATTTCAAGCAAAAATTTAATTGTTCCTCATCCTCTTATGCATTTAAGAGCGTTTGTTTTGGTTCCAATGTTAGAAGTTAAGTCCGATTTAGTTCATCCTGTATTCAAAAAAACGATTTCAGAGCTTTATGATGAGCTTTCTAACCCCGAGGATGTTTTTTTATATGGAACAGTTTTGCCAAGATAAAACATTTAAAATTGCCATAGTTGGCGGCGGGCCTTGTGGTATATATTGTGCTTTAAATATTTTAAAAAAATTTTCAGAAATTAATTTTGAAAATTATCATTTAGTAGTTTTTGATAAATCGCAATTTTTAAGAACAATTCTTCCAACAGGCGGGACAAGATGTAATATTACAAATTCAATAAATGACATTAAAGAGTTTGCTTCCAATTATCCAAGAGGCGAAAAGTTTCTTTATTCACTTTTTTCTCGTCATTTTAATTCTGATAGCTTGGAATTTTTTAAATCTATTGGTATTGAAACATATACCCAAGATGACGGTAGAATTTTTCCTATTTCAAATAGCGCAAAAGATGTTAAGGATAAGCTTTTAAATGCTATAAAACAATTTAAAAATGTAAAATTTATTCATAAAGAAATAAAATCCAAAGATGATTTGATTGATTTTGATAGAATTATAATTTCAGCTGGCTCTAGAGGGAGCGAAAATTTAATAAAAAGTTTTAACCAACCTTATAAACCCTTTAAAAAGGCTTTATGTGCTTTAAAGATAGATAATTTTAATTATCCTAAGGGCGTTAGTATAAAATCGCTGGATGGGGATTTTATATTTACGGATGATGGCATATCTGGTCCATTGGCATTTAAAATTTCTTCTATTAATGTTGATAGGCATTTTCCTTATGATGTTTCAATCAGATTATTTAATGTTGATGATTTATATATTTTGGTTGAAAAAAATCCTAGAAAATCAATCGGCAATCTTGTTTCAAAGTTAATTCCAAAGTCTTTAGCAAATTGTATTGTCGATGATTTTGATAGAAAATCTGCCGAAGTTTCAAAAGAAAAAATGAAAAGTTATTCAATTCTGAATTTGAAAATTATATCTAATTCAAATTTTGGAGAGATAGTAAATAGTGGCGGGGTTGATTTAAAGTCTATAGATAAAAACTGTAAATCAAAAATTACCGATTATCTTTGGTTTTGTGGTGAAATACTTGATATAGACGGATTTTGTGGAGGATTTAATTTGCAAAATTGCTGGTCGAGCGCTTATGTAGTTGCAAATGATGTAGTCTATTCTATAATAAATTAATATAAATGGAGAAAATATGTACGATTTAGCAGTTATTGGACTTGGAGTAGCAGGGGTTGAAGCTGTAAATATAGCTTTAAAAAACGGATTAAAGGTTGTAGCTTTTGAAGAAGGCGAGCTTGGCGGTACTTGTTTAAATATGGGCTGCATTCCAACAAAAGCAATATTACATTCATCAAATTTATTTGATGAAATCAAGGATTGTGAAAAATCCGGCATAAATCTTTTTTCTTCTCCTTCCTATAATTGGCAAAATATTTTAGATAGAAAAATTGAAATAGTAAATAAATTTAATAAAATTTTAAGTTTAACATTGCCCAAAAGAGTTGATTTAATTAGAGCGCATGCTGAATTATCTATAAATTATAATAAGATTGAAATTTATGCTGATGATAATATGTATGAAGCAAAAAATGTCATTATTGCTACCGGTTCTAAGCCTATTGAACTCCCTGGTTTGCCTTTTGATGGCAATTTTGTTGTTTCTTCTGATGATATGCTTAATATGACTACATTACCTCAAAAAATTGCAATAGTGGGTAGTGGTGCAATTGGTCTTGAATGGGCAAAAATTCTTTCTTCTTTTGGCGCTGAAGTAAAAATAATCGAAAAAGCCCCTGCACTTGCGCCTGTTTTGGATATTGATTTACAAAAAAGAGTTGAGAGAATTTTAAAACAAAATAAAATTGAATATTTTAAAGATGATTATATTGTTAGTGTTTCAAATGATTTAGTGACTTTAAAATCAGGGCGAGCATTTGATGCTGACTGTATTTTGGTTGCTGTTGGAAGAAAACCGAATTTGCCAAAAATTACTATTAATGGTTGCAGTGAAGAATTTATCTTAAAACCCCAAAAAGATTGTACAACTGAAATTGATAATTTGTATGTCGCAGGTGATGCTTTAGGTACAAGCATGTTGGCGCATAGCGCTTCTTATCAAGCTCATTCAATTATGAATAAAATTTTGTTTGATAAGCCGATTATTCAAAAACCTTCGCCTGCTGTTATATATACTAACCCTGAAATTGCTTCTATTGGTGTTAGACAACAAGATATAGCTTCTGAAGAGGGTTATCAAATCAAAAAAATATTAATATCTGCATTGGCAAAATCTTGGTGTGATAATGCTTCTGATGGTTTAATCAAGATAATTATAAAAGATGATTTAATTGTTGGTGCTCATGTTGTTTCAAAAGACGCCAGCTCGCTTATAGCGATTTTTAATATACTTATAGATAAAAAAATACCCACTGATGAAGTCGAAGATATGATTTTCCCGCATCCTAGTTTTTCTGAAGCTGTAATTGAGGTTATTAAAAATGGATAAAATTGAAAGACTGCCTCAATATTTAAAAACAAAAATTGCCTCTGTGGATAATTTAAATTATAAAGAGGTTAGAAATATACTGTCAAAGAATAATTTAAATACTGTTTGCGACGGTGCAAGGTGTCCTAATAAGTGCGAATGTTATTCATCAAAAACGGCAACTTTTTTAATTTTAGGTAAAACTTGCACTAGAAATTGTGCTTTTTGTAATATTTCTCAAAAAACACCCTTAGGGGTTGATATAGATGAGCCTAAACATATTGCTCAAGCAGTTTTTGAATTAGGTTTAAAATATTGTGTTGTTACCTCTGTTACAAGAGACGACTTAAAGCAAAATGATGATTATGGCTCAATTCATTACATGAATACCATTAATGAAATAAGAAAACTAAATAATGACGTTAAAATTGAAGTCTTAACTCCGGATTTTAAAGGAAACAAAATTGCGCTAGATAGAATTATAGAAGCTAGACCCGATGTTTTTAATCATAATATTGAAACAATTAAAAGACTTTATCCGATTGCCCGTCAGATGGCAGATTATGATTGCACTTTAGATGTTTTAAATTATATGAAAAATAAAGGCCTTATTACAAAATCTGGTTTTATGATTGGTTTGGGCGAAAATATGGATGAAATTAAAAAATTAATTTTAGATTTAAATAATGTTAAATTGGATATTTTGACTGTCGGACAATATATAAGACCTTCAAAACAACATCTTGAGGTTAAAAAATATTATACATTGGATGAATATAAAGAAATTGAAGATTTTATTAAGAAAAACACTGATATTTATCCGATTGTTGCACCTTTAGCTAGAAGCTCATATAAAGCAAAGGAAGCTTATGAAGCTATTTCTCAGCTTTAGGCTTTCTTCCTCTTTTTGAGGTTTTTTCAATGTTATTTTCTTGTTTTTTGGTGTCTATTCCTGCTTCTTTGGCTATTTTTTCAACATAATTTAAATATTCGTTTGCTTTGACTTTGTTTTTTTCAAGCATTGTCAAAATAATTTTTACACCTGCCAAATTTAGTGCTAAATTTCTTGTTAAAAATAATATTAATTTAGCTTTTTCTAGGTCGTCTAAGCTGTAATTGCGACGATTTTTTTCGGTTCTTTTGGGAGATAAAATCCCTTCGTTGTCGTATATTCTTAGCGTTCTTTGGTGTATGTTAAGAGCCGAAGCAATTGAGCTTATAGGCAAAATAGCCGCTGTTGTGTCGATTTTTTGATTTTTTGATTTTTTGTTTAACATTATAATTCCAGACTTTTATTTTTATATTATACCATACATATCATAGCATGTTGATTTTGTAATTTTTACATTCACAATATCTCCAGGTGTGAGATATTCATTGCTTTTGATATATACTAATCCATCCACTTCGGGGGCATCTTTGTAGCTTCTTGCTATAATTTTGCCATCAGAATGTATCTGTTCTATTATACATTGAATTTCTTTATTATGGCAATTCTTATTTATTTCTTTTGAAATATTTTTTTGCAATTTCATTAAAGCATTTTTTCTTTTTTTCTTGATATTGGCTTTAATTTGGGGTTTTAGAGAATATGCGTATGTATTTTTTTCTCTTGAATATTCAAAAACTCTAACTTTATCAAATTTCATTTCTTCTATAAAATTGTACAAATCTTGGTACTCTTCCTCTGTTTCACCAGGATATCCTACTATAAAGGTTGTTCTTATAGCTACATTTTTTATTTTTTTTCTTAATTTTTTGATAAATTTTCTATAATCTATAGCAGGACGCTTCATTCTTTTTAAAACATCTATATGCGAGTGTTGAAGCGGTATATCAACATATTTTACAACTTTATCTAAGTTATTTATTGCCTCCATTAATTCATCATTAAAATTGGTTGGATATGCATACATCACTCTAATCCAATTAAGATTTTCAATTTTATTTAATTCTTTTAAAAGGCTTGCAAGCATTGGTTTATTGTATAAATCCAGCCCGTAACTTGTTGTATCTTGGGCTATTAAGATAATTTCACTTACGCCTTTATTTGCTAGTTCTTTTGCTTCTTCTATTATGCATTCCGTTTTTCTTGATTTATATTTGCCTCTAAGTCTTGGAATGACACAGTATCCACAATTATAATAGCAACCTTCGGCAATTTTGATATAGCTTGATGAGCCTACTGTTATTTGTTCTCTTTTTATATCTTCTCTATAGCAATATTGTGGGGTGTTTGAAATATTTTTATATGATTTATTTTCAATTGCTTCAATTATTTTATCGTATTCGCATGTGCCTATAAAATTTTTAACTTCGGGTAAAAGCTTTGGTAATTCATCGGGATATTTTTGCGCTAGACAGCCTGTTATAATTACTCTTTTACCTTTGTTAGTCATATCTAATATAGCCGATATGCTTTCTTTTTCGGCATCACAAATAAATGAACATGTGTTAATAATAACCGTTTTTATATTCTTATCATCGGGATCTAGACTGTAGCTGTAGCCGTTTTTAGTAAGTAGACCAAGCATTAGCTCTAAATCTACGAGATTTTTTGCACATCCGAATTGTAATATTCCTATTGTTTCTTTCTTTTTCATCTTTTAATCTTGAATATTAATACATTTTTGCCATCATTAATGTTGGCAGTCTGTGTATAATTATCTATTATATATTTGCAAAAATCAACTGCATAATCATAACAAATTGCATTTTTTCCATAATCTGATGTTGTTCTTGGATAAAATATAACATAATCGGGTTTATTTTTCTTAAGGTTTTCAATTAATTTTTTTTCCTTAAATGTATCAAAATCAAGCGGTGTAAATGTTGAATTATAGAAATTGTGTGGTTTTTTGTGTATTAAATTAAAAATTTGACCTTCGGGCAAAACTATAAAAGTTTCATTTTCTTTTATATTTTTTTCTATAAATTTATTTGTACTTGAAAATAAATTATAGTCTTTTTTGTTTACAACTACAGTACCTAGGGCGGTTTTATATTTTGCTTTTGGGTTTTTAATGTAAAATGATAAATTTCCCGTAAAATTAAAAATGAAAAATATAATAAGGGAATTTATAAGCCATTTTTTATCGCTATATTTTTGCAATTGGATGTATGTATAAAATATCATTATGCAATAGCCAAAATTTGAATAACTTAGCGAATTTATTGCAAAAATAGATTTTGAACACAAAATAAGGCTGAATAACAATAGTAAAATTTCTTCTATGGTTATTCTTTGGTTTTTTATTGCAATAATTGTCATAAACAATGCAAATAAAGCTATCAGATTTAGCGAAAAATTTGTATTTATAAAACATAGTGCAAAAATTAGGATTATATAGGAAAATATTGGTTTTTTATATCTGTAAAACAAATATGATGCAAAAAATGATACAAAAGTTTTTAGAAATAATATAGCGCTATATTTGAAATATTCAAGATTAAAGTAACACCCCATTCCTTTATATAGATATTTTAGAGAGTCGCTTTTTATCATTGAATTTATATATGTAAAGTTATTTGAAATATCCGATAGTGTAATTTTGTTGATTAAAAAATAACTAAGACAAAATAGTGGTATCACAATTATATATAGTAAATTTTTGAAAAATTTTTCTTTTCTATATATTAGATAAAAAATACTTACGCAAAATGTTGGAATAAATAACTCCATTTTTGTTGATAATAGAAGCCCTAGCGATAAAAAAAGTATATTTTTTTTATCATATAGCAAGCTAAATAAAATGCAATAAATCGCAAAAATCCCCCATAGCGTTGAATATGAATATGGCAGAACAAATGAAAACGTAGAATTAGAAAATACGCTGATTAAAATAAAAATTACTGTTAATACTGCTGAGATTTTTTTTGTGAAAAATTTGTTTAGAATAAAATAAAATAAAATTGAAATTATTAACGATATTATATGGGCTTCTATAATTAAAATATTTATGTTTGTTTTTGCAATATATAATATCGAATTTATTATATAGCCAAAAGTCCCGTATATTAGAAAAATATCTTTTATTAGGGTGTTATTGTTGTTCATCTGATATGGAATATAGCATTCTCTTGAAAAATCAATAAACATATTTCCTGTTTTTGCAAAGAATATAGTGCTTATTAATATAAAAAATATTGTTACGATTATAATATTTTTTTTATCTTTCATATTTTTTTTATAGCAAATAGGTTATTTTTTGGCAATTTTTTTATAAAAAATTACTTTATTAATTTATGAACCGAGGATTAAATATAAATAATGCAAATACTAATTTAATTTCCACAGCTGATTTGTGTGGTCATAGAGTGCTGGGAATGAGCGGTTCTTTGACAAATTACATTAATACAGGAAACGCCGGTTCAAGTGATACTTTTAGTAGAAGTCCAAATAATTTAAATGTTGATAAAAAGTCAACTAATAAAAAGATTGATTGGATAAAGATTATAAAAATTTCCGTTGTTGCTCTTGGTGCTTGTGCAGGAGCAGCTTTATTGTATAAAAAATTTGCAAAAGGGAATATTTCTGAATCTTTTAAGGGATTTATATCTAATTTAAAGAAAAAAACTCCGCAAAATGCTCAAGAAGTTACAGAAAACCCTAAGAATAAAGGATTTTTTGTAAAATTAAAAGATAAAATAAAAGAATTTTTTACTCCTTTAGATAAAAAGCCAAACCAACCGATTGATTCATCAGATGTTGTTTCGCCAAGACGCGCTCGAGCTTTAGATAAATTAAATAAAGAGCAGCCTTATGGCGATACACCTATTATATTGCCAGAAAATTTAGCAGATAGCTTAAAAGATGGAGCAGAGAAAAATTCTGATGAAGTTGTAGATTCTGCAGAGGCATTATCTAAGAACGGGGTTGGTAAAAAAACTACAAAAAAAAGAAAGACATCTCAAAAAAGAAAATCAAAACCAAGGAGCAAAACTCCAAAAAAACCAATTGATTATCTGAAAAATATGCCTTCGGTAGAGCCATTATCTTCTGATGAGATGGATGAGATTAATAAATTATGCGCTGATGTTAATACTGATATACCTAAAAATAAACGTTTTGGACTTGTTGATTATATTGAGAAAAAGCGCGGTACAACTGCAAATAATAGGCAACTAGCGCAAAATGGTCTTGATAGAAAATGCGATATGCTGCTTGCAAGGGAAAGTATGCCAAAAAAACCCAAAGGAACTATAATCGAGCCTGTTGATTGTTTAATTAAATATACTAAAGAAGAATTAAGTCAAAAAATAGCTGATTTAAAAGCTAAAAAATTAAAAAGTATTATTGCTCCTTCAGGTATTCAAGGTCAAAAAGTAGTCTATGTTGAAAAACAATTATATGATGAAGTTGAAAAACTTGGTTTTCCATATAATATTAAAGGCGATAATTTGATTGATATATTGGGCTTGGATGATTTAGCTCAAGGCGAATCTTATGCGATTAAATATTGCACCAATCCGAAGTATAAAACCGGCATTAATGATCCTATGTTGAATAAATTTAAAGATTTTATTACAGTTGTGCGCACTCCTGGTGGAATATTCTATACCGGATATCGTTAATCGTTAATTTTTCTTTTTTGAGCAAATTCTTTTTTTAGCTCATCAAATTTAGCTTTTTGTTCTTGGGTTAAAATCTTTTCAAAATTTTGTCTGTTTTTTTGTTTTAGTTTGTCTGCTTTTTGTTTTAGCAAGACAAGTTTCGCTTTCATGGGCGCAGTTTCTATATTTGCCTGTATTTTTGATGATGCTGTTTTATATTTATCTTTTATTTCATTATGCAAAGATTCCATTTCTTTAATTATTGTTTTCATTTCTTTTCTGAAATTAGCTCTGTTTTCTTCTAATTTTGCTTTTTGTTCTTCGCTCAATTGAAGTTTTTCGTTTATTATGTTTTCTATTTCTTTATGTTTTTGCATTTTGCAATTACATTTTGGAGTTTCGTTTATGCTTTCATTTGCGTATATTGATGAAATTCCAAATAGAATTATTGTTAATGTAATTAAAATTTTTTTAATCATTAGTTTTCCTCTTTCATTAAGAAGCTAAGCTTTTCTTTTAGAATTTTTCTTGCGTTATTTATTCTCGATTTTACAGTACCTTCCGGAATTTTTAATTTTTGAGCAATTTTTTCATAAGAATAATTTTCAAATTCATATAGTATTATTGCTTCTTTCATCTTTTTTGGAAGAGCGTTTACTTCTTTTAATACTATTTTTTGTCGTTCTTTTAGGCTGTATTCGATTTCTGGTGTTTTTTGTTGTGAGACATTATTTAATAAGTCGTTATCGTATGTTGTTAGGTTTTGATATTTAAATTTTGCGCTTCTTAAATAATCTCTGCAAAGATTTGCTGCAATTGTGCAAATCCATTGAGAGAACTTATTCTGCTCTTTATATTTATCGAGATTTTGAAAAGTTTTTATGTATACTTCTTGTTCTAAATCTTCGTTATATTCGCCTGTAAAATTTTTTATTATTTGCTTTATTTTATAGCTGTGTTCGCTGAATATATTTTTCAATTGTCGAGTCCTAAAAGTCCGAATTCGTCTTCGTTTAGTTGATATTGAAGTGTGTTATTGTCTAATGACAGATATAAGTCATTGCCTTGCGTGTATATTTGTCCTATGCTGCTTAAAAATATTGCCGGCATAGTGATACAAAGGACCATCTTGGCTATGGCTTTTCTTCGTTTTCTTTGATTATAGAGAGGTTTTGCCTCTTGTAATAAATTTGATAATTCGTCCATAATTAAATCCCTGTTTACATTTATTATAACGTCTAATTGTTAAATATGTTCATTTTTTTTGTTAATATTTCTTAATATATTGAAACTCAATCATAATGGGCATTTTAGCTATTTTTATTTTGAATATATATATTTTTTAGATAAAAAAAGGCAATTTTTTGAATAAAAATTACTTTATTAATATATCAGAGAGATATATCAAGAGAGAGTAAAAAAATGGCAAGATTTCAAAAAAGAGTAAAATTAACGGAAGAAACATACAACCCTTTTGAAGTTGTTGATAATTCTGAAATTTTGAGATCTAATTTGAATGAAATTGACAACAGAAGCATCAGATGTCGTTTTAAAGCTACTGAAGATCCTATTCAGTACGTTTTTGACAGTTTTGACAATACTTCTTTAAAGACTTTGGCTAAAGATTTTGTCAAAGAAGGCTTTTTTGATGTAATTTCATTTATAACAAGAATTATAAATAACTAGCTGATAGCTAGGTATTTATTTATCTGAAATGGGGGAATATAGGTAGGTTTACTTATGGCGCATTTTGCGCCTTTTTATTTGCAAAAAAATAAGCGCCCTTTTGGAGCGCTCATTTTATTTATTTTTTTATTATTCGTTTGTACCTGCTTTTGAAATGATTTCTTTTTCAATGTTTGCAGGAACTTGTTCGTAGCATTTAAATTCCATTGAGAATGTACCACGACCTTGAGTATTTGAACGCAAGTCAGTAGCGTAACCGAACATGTTTGCAAGAGGAACTATGCCTCTAACGATAACATTTCCTGTGTTTCCTAATGGTTCTTGACCTTCAACTCTACCACGACGTCTTGAAATATCGCCGATGATTGTACCTGTAAATTCTTCAGGAATTTCGATTTCAACTTTCATCATAGGCTCAAGTATGCATGGTTGAGCTTTTTTAGTACCTTCTTTGATTGCCATTGAACCAGCGATTTTGAATGCCATTTCAGAAGAGTCAACTTCGTGGAATGAACCGTCATAAAGTTCAACTTTAACGTCAATCATAGGATATCCAGCTAATATACCGCCTTCAAGAGCTTCTTCCATACCTTTTCTTGCAGGTTCGATATATTCTTTAGGAATAGCACCACCAACGATTTTGTTTTCAAATACGAAACCTTCATTTTCGCCAGCAGGGCTGATTTTAATTTTAACGTGACCATATTGACCTTTACCACCTGATTGACGGATGAATTTAGAATCTTGATCGGCTGTACCTCTGATTGTTTCACGATAAGCAACTTGAGGTTTGCCAATGTTAGCTTCAACTTTGAATTCTCTTAACATACGGTCAACGATGATATCTAAGTGTAATTCACCCATACCAGAGATAATTGTTTGACCTGTTTCAGTGTCTGATTTAACTCTGAATGATGGATCTTCTTCAGCAAGTTTTTGTAAAGCGATACCCATTTTATCTTGGTC
>CALUZF010000026.1 GCA_944325165.1 Candidatus Gastranaerophilales bacterium | reverse complement strand
AACATAACTAATCTATCTATTCCCATACCCATACCGCCTGTTGGAGGCATACCATATTCAAGCGCATTGATAAAATCTTCATCAATTTCCATTGCTTCTTCATCGCCATTTGCTTTAGCTAATGCTTGAGCTTCAAAACGTTGACGTTGATCAATAGGATCGGATAATTCAGAAAATGCATTTGCTATTTCCCAACCATTTACTCTTGTTTCAAAACGCTCTGTTAATCTATCATTATCACGATGAACTTTTGCCAATGGTGAAATTTCACGAGGATAATCAATAATATGACATGGTTGAATTAATTCAGGCTCAATTTTTTCTTCAAATACAGCTTCAACGATTTGACCCCAATTCATATTTTCATCAACATGAACATTTATTGATTGAGCAAGTTTTCTTGCATCTTCTGCTGTATATACTTCTAAGAAATCAACGCCTGTTTTATCTTTAATAGAACCAAGCATTGTTTTTCTATCCCAAGGCGGAGTTAAATCAATTTCATGCTCGCCATATTTAATTTTTGTAGTGCCTAAAACTTCTTGAGCAACGTATGCTACCATATTTTCAGTTAAAGTCATCATATCGTTATAATCAGCATATGCTTGATATAGCTCAATCATAGTAAATTCAGGGTTATGACGAGTATCAATTCCTTCATTTCTAAAACATTTACCTATTTCAAATACACGCTCAGATACTCCACCTACAATTAATCTTTTTAAATATAATTCAAGAGCAATTCTAAGCGTTAAATCCATTTCAAGAGCATTGTGATGAGTGAAAAATGGACGAGCATTAGCACCAGACGCTGTTGTTTGAAGAGTTGGAGTTTCGACTTCCATAAAACCATCTTTTGCTAAAAATTCTCTTATTTTTTGAATTATTAAACTTCTTTTTCTAAAAGTATCTCTAACTTCAGTATTTACAATCATATCAAGATATCTTTGGCGATATCTAATTTCAACATCTGATAGACCATGGAATTTTTCAGGCAATGGCAACAATGATTTTGATAATAATTTCAAATCAGTTGATTTAATTGATAATTCGCCTCTTGGAGTTCTTCTTATTGTACCCGTAAAACCAACAATATCACCTACATCAATTAATTTTAAAAGCTTCATTTTATCTTCTGATAAATTTTGTTTGTGAGAAAATATTTGAATTTTTCCTGTTGAATCCATTAAATCAATGAACATGCCTGTATTTCTAATCGCCATAACACGACCTGCAACAGAATATACATCTTCGGTTTCAACACCTGCTTCTAAGTCTTTATATTTTTCTTGCAATGTTTGAGCATTTGCTGTTTTATCAAATGTATAAGGATATGGATTAACGCCCATATCAATCAAATCTGTTAATTTTTGAATTCTGCCTTCTCTAATACTTTGAGCAGAGCTTTGATTTACTTCCATTTATTTCTCCTTGTGATTTAATTAAAAGCTATAGTTAGGAATTACAAATTGACGTTTGTCCTCGTCTTTTGTTGAATATTTTTCATACACTTCAAATGAATTTTCCTTACATTTTTCAACAAATTCTTCTGAAATGTATTTTTTATATGTTTCATTTAAGCAACCAGAATAATTGCCCAATGTATCCGCAAAATCAATTAAAATTTTCTTATCGCAACCGCCAGCGTAAGCTTTTGTTTTGGCGTCAGTTCCTGATGGTCTAATTTCAACAAATTTATCTTCAAAATCTAGATATGTACCATCACCCACGAATAAAACATCTAAAAGATTTGAAAAATCAAGATTTTTAAATGTAGATGATAGTATTTCTTTAATATTTTCTAAATTAACTTTATTTTCTAATTTTGCCATAGCTAAAGCCAAATAGAAAATATCGTTTTTTGTTCTTTTAGCTTCCCCTAGTACTTTTGCTTGTTTTAATTTATCAATATCGGGTTCAGATTCGTTATAATAAGCAATATCCACCCTTACATCATATCTTGATATAATATTATTTTCATCATAAATCTTTTGAAGATATTCAGCCAAAGTAATATCTATTGATGAAATCAATGCACTTGCAACGATAATTGCTTCAGTTGCAGATTTTTCTCTCATTGCAAGAGCAACTCTGCCACCTAATGATTTAATAGGCTCAATTGCACCAATAATCATACCGCCAGATTCTTCTCCACCAAATATCATTCTTGGATTTTTGCCTAGTTCAACTTTTTTATTGAAAACATCATAAATTGTAATATTATCAACATTTTTCTCATACTGAGCTTCAATTTTTTTCACTGCACCTGCTATTTCTTTAAAACCAACAGGTGTATTAATGATTTTTATTCCTTTTGCTTTCGCCCATTCATCCCAAGCTTTAGAGCTTGCAGTTGTTTTAATCATAAAATATTCACTATCAGAATTTTTATCCAAAGATGAATTCCAATAATCCATAATCATCAAGAATGATTGGTTTGCACTAAATACGCATAAAATTCTATCTTTGTCTAATTCTACATAATCAACGCCTGCTTTAATAACAGCATCTTTTTTATCGCTTGAGATAATTTGAACTATATTTAATCTGTCATGATCAGGGTCAGTAATTAAAACCACGGTGTTTATTGGATAATCTTTTAATTTTTCACCATAATCAAGCGATTTTACAACAGGAAAATATTCTTTTCCATCTTTATCCTTAGCTAAAACAGTAACATCTAGCGACCAATCATAAAAAGCACCATTTTTTGTATCTTTTCCGATGCCATGGAAAAATGGGTCTTCTTCTTTATTTAGCCAAACAAAACTATCCTTTATTCCTAATTTATCTAAAATTTTTGATAAAGAATTATAAGCACATCCACCAACAGAGTCTATTACAATTTTTTTATCAAAATTTTTAATTGCGTTTATATTTTTTAAATTAGCAACGCCATTATTTAAATATTCACAGTATAAATCAATACCGTTATTTAATTTCTCCATTGCATTTTCATCAATATGAGAATCATCACTTGAAGAAAATTCAATTTCATAAACACCTTTTGCATTTGCAATATTTAAAATTTCTTCTATTTTATTAACAAATTCTATGCTTTCATTTGGTAAAAATTGAGAACCTTGGTTATTTAAATCTTTTGTTGCATTTTTAACAGAAATTCCATGAGAACTTGTAATATATTCAGCACCAACCAAATCTAATTTAAAAGCCAAAAAAGAAGCAAGCCAAATAGGAATAGTTTGACGATTTTTAGGAGTTAGAGTTCTAATTCCTAAAGAGGCTTGAATTCTTGCTATGATATCAAGATATGTTTTTGAATTATATCTTACTTCGCAACCTACTAATTTAACAAGCTCTTGATTAGGATATTTTTCTTTTAAAACTAATGCTTTAGCTAGTGTTGCCAAAGTAATTCCTATTGTATTAATTGGAAATCTCGTATCATGCGGATATAAAATATTTTGAGGGCCTCTAATGCCCGCTGTTGAAACCATAGCTTCTTTTTTATATCCTTGAAACCAAGTCATCAAATTTAATTTTTCAACTAATTCTTTTGTTAATTTAAAAGTAAAAGAATTTTTGTCGTTATAATTAAAAATTTTGTCTTTTTTTATGTCATTTGGTGTGTTATTTTCAACACTAGTTTTTAATAAATTTTCTAAATCCATAAATATAAACTGCTTTCTCTCTATTGTCACTTTTCAATTCTAACATAAAGATAATATTTATTGTAAAAGTTAATTAAACCAAAAAATTATTTATCAAATATGCAATAGTTCTTGGAAAATATTCTTGTAAAAGCTGAGTTGTTATGGCATTTATTGGTGCAAAAATAGGAATAGCTTGAATTACATTTGTTTCTGCAATAAATTCATTCAAAGCCGCATTTATGCGTTTTGCATCAGCATAATCGTCACCAAGGTAGTAATTAATTTGATTAATTACAGTACTTGGCAAATTTTGTAAAGCAGATTTTCTTTCTTGATTATAAATATTAATTAAATTATTCCAATTAGTTCTATATGTTTGAGTTAAATTTTTTAAATCTGATGTTTTCTTCAATAGTTGTGCTACTGTAATATCTTGTATTTTCTTAGCATGACCCAGCTCATGTTCTAAAATTGCCAAACTAGATTCGCAGACTATATCACGATTAATATAATCAAAATACGATTCATTATTTTCGCTTAATTTTATTCTATCGACCAGCTGGCTCATTTTAATCAACTCATCCCCAGGAAGCATCTTATATATATCAATCATCATATCATTATTATCAAGGTTGCTTTTATCATAATTAATCAAGTATTTTTTATTTTCTTTTACATCGTAAATTTCTACGCCATCATCAAAATAAGAAATTCTATATTCTTTATCATTAAAAGTTGTAATTCTATGATTATCATCAATTATTCTAGAAGTCCTTATAAAATTACATAAGACATTCGAATTTTTATCAGTTATTTTATATCTAAATTCTTCAAAACCATCATCGCTTTTTGTATAGAAAACATCTGTTTTAATTCCATCAGGACTTGTTAAATGTTTTTCATACCCTGCAAAATGAGTAGTTTCAACACAAAAAGCAAGCTCTTTCTTTTTGCCCTTAGGATTTAATGTGTCTATTTTACAAAAACCGGATAAATTAGAAGGTTTATAAATTTTTGACAAAACGGTATTTTTTTCATTATTATAAAAAACCAAAGCCAACTTTTCAGCAAAACTTTGCAGATAATATTTATTAGATAAACTAATTATATATGCTTTAGATTTTGAATTTTCATCATCCATACAAGAATATTTATATTCTCTTCCATCGCTTTTTTTAACGTTATAATTTCTATTTCTTGAAAGTAAATTTATATCTTTATCATAGGTAATTTTAATCTCATTGCCAATATTAAACTCAATGTTATTTTCATTAGAAACATTTATATAAATCAAATTATTTGGGTAAGCTTTTGAAATTTGGCAAATTTTTCTATATAACAAATCATAATCACAATCAAATCCGACAAATGAAAATAGAGCAAAATCTATATTTCTCACGCTTGAAACTTTTTTGAAAAAATCAACCATTTCATTTGTTTTATTTTTAAATTCTTCAAAACTTAACTTGTTAGTTGTTAAAAAATTATACAGAGAAATACCACTTAAATCCAATTTTTCTTTTAAGTAATCATTCTGTAATACAAATTCCAAACAAGGAATATTTTCAAGTTTAATTTGAGGAACACGACAAAAAGGGCTAATCATAGTAGTATTAAAAGCAGCTTCTTTGACTTCTTTTTTAAGTTCGTTGCTCATTTTTGATAATGCTAAATCTAAATTTTTTAGCTCATCTTTTAACATATCTATATCAATATCTTTACTTTCACCGTTTCCCCAATAGCCAAAAATATAATTTGTATACAATTCACAATCATCAAAATTTTCAAAATCAGAGATAAAATCAACTAATTCAATATATTTTTTCACAGTTTCATAACTTATAGAACAAAGGCTTGAAATTTGTTTTTCTAATTTTGGACGTTTTTGATATTCAGAAATTAATTCAAGCGTTTCTTTAAATGAATGATTGATAAAAAAGCTAATATCAAGCCCTAAGCTTTCATAATTATTTATATAAAATTCAGCTAATTTTTTTCCATCATCATAAGTATCATCAGTATTTTTTAGCAATAAATTTACACAAAAATCATTATAAGCTCTTGAAATTCTTTTGGTATTCTCGTCTTCTAAAATTAATTTAATTATTTCATTTTTATTATTTAAATCAACATTTTCATCCAAATCAGCCACTAAAACATTATGTAAAACATTTAAATCAGAATTAGAACCCAAAAAATTATTAAAAAGAAAACCAAGCTCTTTTCTTTCTTTAAGTTGACTTAAAAATCTGAAATTTTGAGGCTTGATATTCATCAATTTATCATCACTTAAGAAAAGGTTAACTTCATACAAAGACCTTACGTCAGAAAAAAAACCGAATTTTAAACATTCTTCAAAATTTTTGGGGCTTAATTTTGCATTTTCTAATATTAAAAAGATATCACTGCAATCTCTTGTAAGCGTTTTTTCATATAGCCTAGGAAAATATTTTTTAATTAATTCAACATAAGGAATATTTCTTTCAAAATTCTTTAATTGTTCTTCACTCAACAGTAAAATATAAGAAGGGGTTACAAAAGAGCTAAGCTCATCAAGTCTTCCATCCTTATTAATCTCTTTTGCTTTTTGAAGCTTATTTTTGATATTTTTGCATGTTACCCCTTTGCTTGCAAGTATAGAAAAAACAAATTTTTTATCAGAAGCTAAACCCTCTTCTTTTAATAAATGCAAGACTTTAGATAACTCATTAAAATTATTTTGGGTATCGATTATTTTTAATATGATATTGTTATCAAACATCCATTCGCCATTTTCATTTTTCATGGAAGCAAGTTCTTGTATCAATTTGTCTTTTATATTTAAAGGTTTTAAATCACTATTTTGAAAGGAAGCTGATGATTTATCACACGATAACGCCATAGAATAATTAGAAACTAAAATTCTCTTTGCATAATCAGCAGAAAGTTTATCTTTTTCTTCATTAGAAAGAGAAGAAAAATAATCCAAAATACTCAACACATAAGAAACATATTCATCAGATAAAGCAGAATAAAAAATTTGTGAATAATTAATCTTTTTCAAAAATTGCAAATCAAATGCATTTAATTTTTCAATAAGTTTTTCGTATTTCTCATTTTTCTTTTTGTCACCAGATAAAAAAACACAATTTCTTATAAAATCATCAAAATACTCAGGCTTTATCTTTTCATAAGTTTGATTCACTAAATCTGCATCCATTGACGAAGTTGATAAAATCGTTTCAACAACATTAGGCATTTTTTTTTTGAATACCGATTAACAATTTATTATATTGATTTGGATTAAAATTATCTACACTTTTTTTATATCGCCCGCTTCTCTCGTAAGAATACAAAACATCACTTACTTTAATACGTTTTTTATATTCATCTGACAGCTTATCCAATTTATACAAAAAAGCAGAAATTATTTTACAATCAAATTTCTTAAGCAAAATATGTCCGGATTTATCTATCAACGCTTCAGCATCATCACTTAACCATTGATAACTTTTTATTTGCTTTATAAGCTCTTGAGGATTTTTAGCCGGAATAAAAGGTTCTTCAAGGGGCTCAGAAGAAATATTCGGCATAAGATTTATATTATTATCTACTAAACCTGCAAAATTAATCTTATCTTGTTTATCTAAAGGGGAAATATCTGACTGTCGGTTTTTTATGGGCAATACATCAGAAAGATTTATCTTCATATTTATTTTCCGCCACTATTAATACCAGCTTTTTGAGTTAGAGATTTCTTGCCCGTAATTTTCTTAAATGTCCTTGACCACCAGCCCATAAAGCCCTTTTTGTTCATCTGTTTTTCTTCATAATCTATTATATCTTGTCTTGATTTTTTCTTACCTATAGGCTGACAAATTGATTTTCTTACCAAAAATTCATTAGTTGCTTCAGTTGCAGCAGCAACAGCAGTAGCACCCAATAGGCTTCTATTTAATACTGACTTAAATATAGTATTAAATGTGTTCATTAATGTACCGTTAATTATGAAATTAGACAACTTATGCATTAAACGTTCTTTAGTTTCTTCTCTTGCGCCTTCTGTATCTTTTCCGCCAGATTCAATCAATACGCTATTTCTATAATCATTTACAAAGAAATAAGTTGTAAATGCCGTAACCATTGTACGTGAAATATTAGCCAATTCAGATGTTTCAGCCCCAACTTCGACATTTCTTGCACGTTTTTTGATAATTTCAACCATTGTTGAATCTTTTCTTGGCTTAGAATTAAATAAATTTGCAAGTTTAGAATTACCGTTTAGCTTACATGCCAATGCTAATTGTACAAGCTCTTTACTATAATCTGGATTAGCCTCTTGTATAACTTCTTTAAATAATACATCTGATTCTTTATAATTTTTATTCAGACATGCAAACAATAATCTTGAAGGAGCAGTCAATATTGTTCCAACAGTGTTAAATATTTTTGTAATACCAGAATATAATCCAGAAACAACAGGGATATCAACCTTAGATGAAACTACATTTTTTCCTTTTTCTTTTAATTTTTCAATATGACCAAGATATATATCTATAATATTTGATATTTGTTCTCCATCTGAAGTACTTTTAAGAAGATTTAATTTATCGGATAGCTCATCTAAATTTATCTCAACTTTTCTTTTTGTAATTAAATCTTTAAAACTACCAAATGACAATAGTTTAATTTTACCAATTTTATTTTCGGCTTTTATTTTAGAAGATAATTCTTTAGCTTTATTTACCATTTCATCGGTAATGTTATTATTTAAAATATTATCTTTATATCTATCACAAAATTCTTTTTTCAATTTACCTGCTTTTAAATCACCTTTTAAAAGGCTAGAAGCAATAAAGAAGATATTTGCAAGCGCAAAAACACCTAAAACTGTTTTTAAAACTTTAGGTTTTTTATGAGGTTTAGGATTTTCTTTAACGTCTTCTTGTTTTGACTTACTTTCAATAGCAGGAGTATTGTTCATTAATTTTCTAAATTCATTTTGTTCTTTTGCGAGCCTTGCTTTAAAAGATAGTCCTGTTTTATCTGTTTGTTCAGAATTTTTCTTGCGTTTTTGAGCAACCTTCTCTGCTTCTTTTGAACTTAATGGAATTAAAGGCGTCTTTGAAAAAATTCTGGATAATATTTCAGATAATAAAGTAGAACCTGCTATAACAGAGGCATTAAGCCAAATATTTTTCTTTGTATATCTATCAAAAAGACCAAGAGTCAAGAAGGTAAAGCCTGCACTTAGTGCCATTCTTGTTAATTCTTGTTTTAAACGCCTTTTTTGTGATTTTGTAGCTTCAGATTTGTCATCTTTTTGAAGCATTGAAATATTATAAAAATCAGCACTAGAGTAAAGTGCTGAAACTATCGATGTTGCTATTCTATTAAGAGTTCTTTCATCACGAGATTCATAATTTTTTTTCACTCTTGTAATATTTGAACTGATAGTATCGCTAAATAATTTGTTAGCTCTTTGTGAATTAATATTTCCATCTTTTGAAATTACAGGACGAACATATTCATCAATTATATCTATAACTTTATTATACGAAAGCTCCTGCTCATGTTTTTTTATCCATGTACCTAAAAAACTGTCATTAGGCACATCTAATTTCAGCTTTTTAGCAACTCCCGAAACAAATCTCATGGGAATTTCTACAACGGCTTTAATTGTACCGAATGCATCTTTTAAAAATGTTCTGTTTGCATAAATTATCGTATCATCGCTAAATTCTATTTGAGCTTTATTAAGTAAATCTTCAAAATATCCCTTGCCCAGCGAGCTTTCAATACCGTCTATAAGCTCTCTTGCACCTACAAATATAGTTTGCGCTGTTTCTTTATTAATTTTTCTTGTAATATCCGATGTAAAAGACAACGGTCTATCATCATTTCTTGGTGACGTTCTGGTGTTATTATTGGCAAATAACTTTCTATTAAATTCTTCTCTGTACTGACTACGTGTTATATTCATAACTATCTTGATGGATATTAGCTAACCGACTAATATCTTCCTACACAACAAGCTTAACATAAAAGATTTTCATGATAAAACTAAAATCAAGTAATTTTAAGTTATTTGTATTTTTGTTAATAATTTGTATTAAAAGCAAAAATATCTTATCTTTTTAGTATGGATAAGTTGGGTAAAATAGTAATAGTTGACGATGAAGCCATGGTCACCAAAACTCTTGAAATGCTTTTAGGGCTTGAGGGTTTCAGTAACGTTGTTACATATAATAACCCAAATGAAGCACTAAACTACATTAAAAAAAATGAGGCAGATTTAATAATAAGCGATTTTATAATGCCCGAAATGAATGGCATAGACTTTCTAGAAAACGCAAAAAAACTTCAAAAAGACGTCTCCACAATACTTTTAACAGGATATGCAGATAAAGAAAATGCAATTAGAGCAATTAATGAAATAGGTATTTTTAAATATATTGAAAAACCTTGGGATAACAAAAATTTAATGATAAATATAAAAAACGCTCTAACTCAAGCAAGGCTCAAAAAAGAACTCGATAAAAAAATTGAAGAACTTGAAATAGCAAACAAAAAACTTGAAAATTATTCAAAAGACCTAGAAGAAACAGTCCAAAAAAGAACATTAGAGTTAATGCAAGCAAATTCTAAGCTCAATGCAATTATTGAAAATTGTGCTGACGGGATTATTCTTTTTAATCAAGATATGAAAATTACAGATTTGAATAACGCTTCAATAAATTTATTCGGTCAAAATAAAAAAGATTTATTAAACAAAAATCTTTTTGAACTTGTTGTTAGCGAATCAAAACAATTTTCAACAAACGAGTTAACTACTAAAACAAATGTATTCTTAAGAAACTACTCTTTAATAAATTACAAAAAAGATATAAAAATCCCCGTAGAAATTAGCATAGCCCCTGTTTCAGACGAAAAAAACAATTTCTATGTTGCAGTTATTCGCGATTGCACCTATCAAAAAGAAACCGAAAGATTAAGAGATGACTTCATAGCAACACTTACCCATGACCTAAGAACTCCTTTATTGGCTTCAATATCAGGCTTAGACTTTGTTTTAGATAAATCATTAGGAGATATAAACGAAAAACAAAGCAATTTATTCAATGCAATGAAAAAAAGCTCAGAAGATATGCTGGGACTTGTAAATGCGCTTTTAGAAGTTTATAGATATGAAGCAGGTAAAACTTATCTTTGTAAAACAAAATTTGATATTGTAAAACTTATCCACGAATGTACTCAAGAGCTTGAAACTCTTGCAAAAAAAGCAAATATAGAATTAAAAATATCAGAAAATGAAAATGAAATTTTCATTAATGCTGACAAAAATGAAATAAGAAGAGTTATCACAAATCTTATCGGCAATGCCATAAAACACTCTCAAAACAGCTCAAACGTTAAAGTTGATATAATTCAAAACGATAAAGATATAAAAGTTGATGTTACCGATGACGGAGTTGGATTATCTAAGGAAGATTGTTCAAAATTATTTAATCGATTCTCTCAAGGAACAAATCAAAAGCGCTCAAGCTCAACAGGCTTAGGATTATATCTTTCAAGACAAATAATTGAAGCACATAACGGAAAGATATACGTAGAATCAGAATTAAATAAAGGTTCAAAATTTTCTTTTGAATTGAAAAATGTTATAAACGATTGTAAGGTATTATTATGACGGATAAAAAAATCAACATTTTACTTGTGGAAGACCATGAATTTACCAGATTAGGACTTGCGATGAAAATAGAAAACACGCCAAAGTATAATCTTGTTGCTCAAGCAACCGATGGTGCAGAAGGTGTTATGATGGCAAGCCAATATAATCCGGATGTAATTTTAATGGATATCGGATTACCAAAAATGGACGGTATTAGCGCAACAAGAAAAATAAAAGAAGAGCTGAAGCTTGATTGTGCTGTATTAATGTTTACATCAAGAGATAACAAGGAAGATATCTTTGCAGCATTTAAAGCAGGTGCTGATGGCTATATTATGAAAGGTTCAAACTCTGAAACACTAACTAATGCAATAGATACAGTAGCAACGAAAGCCGCTTGGATAGATTCTCAAATTGCAAGAGTGGTTTTATCAAGCATACAAAACGAAAATGACATACAAACAAATACTTCAAAAAATCAAAAAGAAGCTAATAAAAAATACGGCCTAACAAAAAAAGAATTAGAAGTTTTATCATTAATTGTAGATGGCTTATCAAATCAAGAGATTTCTGAAAAATTAGTTGTTTCAATTTCTACTACAAAAGCGCATGTTCATAATATCTTACAAAAATTATATTTAACAGATAGAACAAAAGCAGCCATAGTTGCACTAAAAGAAGGTCTTGTTTAATGAAAAATAAAATAGTAATTATTTTATTTTTATCTATGATATTTTTTGCCTATGCAGAAGGCAAAGATTTTAATATAAAAGAAAGCTTCAACAATACTTATGAAAAAATAAAAAACAAATCTCCCTTTAAG
Organism: Candidatus Gastranaerophilales bacterium; assembly: GCA_944325165.1. Classification (GTDB taxonomy): domain Bacteria; phylum Cyanobacteriota; class Vampirovibrionia; order Gastranaerophilales; family Gastranaerophilaceae; genus RUG14156. The sequence goes on along the minus strand of CALUZF010000026.1, from coordinate 3,556 downwards.
AAAAAAGTGCCTCAAGAAAAGCCAAAAATGGTAGAAACCTATGAAGAATGGGAAAATGAAGCTCAAAATATTCCCTTAGAAGAAAGAGCAATAGAAGAAAAAAAGCCTCAAATTGATGCAAAAAAATATCATGTGCCGGATTTAAAATATACTTTTCAAGCTTATAACTATCCGCAAGGGAAAAGAGAATATAACCTTGAAAATATCAAAAAAGATTTATTTTATATGCCTTATCTTGTTGTAGATAAAAATTGTAAATATGCAGCTTATCCAAATTATTACTATTCACCCGATACAAATCAAATTTCATCAAATTTTTTCGTAGAAGAACTTGATACATCAAAAAGCAGGATAAAAAGAATACTTGAATATAAACATGAACAAAAAGAAAGAATTCCAATTTTAGAATCAGGAACAAAAAAAGTTTATCCTAATTTATTTCAAGGGCTGACTTTGGTTGATTGGAGCAATGATTCAAAAAAATTATTAATAAAGGAAAAAATAGGCTCAACCCTTAATGGAATATATAAAACAAACCTGTATATACATTTTGTTGAAGATGAAATTGAAGACAGTTATTCAATTAAACTTGGAGATTTTGATTTAGCAATAAAACATTATTTTCTCGATTGGAGAAATAAACAAATATCTAAATACAGATACGATATAGAGCCTTTGGGATTTAGCGCAGATAACGATAATATGATTATAGCAATATGCTATGTATATGATAATGATGGCAAAAAAATCTATCTTGGCACTTGGGGATATGATTTTTCAAAAAGAGAAACTTCGCTACTATCTAAAACAGGATATATACCTGAGCTTAGCGTAAACGGATTATTTTTAAAACATTCTTATAATTAACCACTTGAGCGATTAATCAATACCTTATAAGAATTAAAATTCCATAATGAGGATTATAAAATTAATTTTTATTCTTATAATTTTATCTTTATCTTTTGGGTGCAATAACTATGAAAATCTTAATGATTTTAACTATATCAAAATCGAAACTCCAAAATTCGAACAAGATACTTTTCATGGCGTTGTAAAATCATCCAATAATGTAAATTTAAGTTTTCAAACGGAAGGAAAGATAATATATTTTCCTTTTGCAGACGGAGACTACATAAAAAAGGGGCAAGTAGTCGCAAAATTAGATGGTACATTATATGAAATAAGAAAAAAAGAGGAATCAAACCGTCTAAGAGAATATATAATTCAACAAAACAAACAAAAAAGCTACTATCATAGATTAGATTTATTACACAAAGAAGGAGCAATTTCCGATAATGATTGGGAAAATGCGTACTATGAATTAAAAGTTTTAGCTCAACAGATACAAACGCAAAAAGAAAAGATTGACTATATAAATAAAGAGCTTGAATATACTTCAGTAATAGCCCCTTATAACGGCTATATAGCCAAAAAATATCAAGGCGAAGGCTCGATTGCAAAAATTGCCACACCAATTGCCTTTTTTATTGCTTCAGAAGGCTTTTTGGTTGATATTATGGTAGATGAAAGCACTATAAATAAATTACATTTAAATGACCTGTCGCAAATTAAAGTTTTAAATAGAATCTATCAAGGAAATATCGCTCATATAGCGAAAACAAATCTGGATTTTAGCGGGTATATCGTAAAAGTAAGAATTAAAAATACGACAAATTTTTTAAAAGAAGGTATGAGTGCTGATGTTACGTTCAATTTTAAAAATAATTCAAAATTAACCATTCCTATAAATTATATTTTTGAAGAAAATGATGAAAAATATATATATAAAGTTACAGATATAAATGGAAATATAGGAACTATTGAAAAAATTAAAATCAAAACAGGACAAATAAAAGATGACAATATAGAAATATTAGACGGAGTAAAAAATGGCGATATTATAATCTCAAATTATAATTATAAAAATTTAAGCCATAAAAAAATAAAATTATGAAAAAAATATTTATTATTTTATTTGCGCTAATTATATTTTCGCCAATATTCATAAGTGATGATTATGACCTAAAAATAGAAATAAAATCAGAAAATATAGCCCCAAATGAGCTTGATGTAAACTATGCAAAAAATATTGAAAGAGAAATTCATCAACTAAGAGAAATAAAAAATGTAATTATATTTTCATCAATTTATGGAATGAATATATATTGCAAATACAAGCTTTTTGCAAACAAAGACGAAGCAATAAACAAAATCCAAAGGTATTTAAATTTATATAGTTTTGACTACATCAAAATTGATGATAGGTATTATCTTAAATATGATTGTTTCGTTATAGTTAAATCAAAAAATAATGATTATTATACGCTTGAAAAAAATGCTGATGATGTATTAGATAAGCTCTTAAAACTAAAATTTTCTAAAAAAATAAAAATATTAGGTTATCAGCAAAAAGCAGTAAATATCTATATTACACCAAATATCCAATTAAGATATGATTTAGATATAAAAGACATTAAAAAAATCATAAAAAGCAACAACATAAGAAGAAATACAGCGCAAAAAAATGAAAAAAATAATCGTCTTTCAACAAAAATAGATTCATTCTATCAAGATTTAGAAGAGCTTGAAAATACAGTAATAGACTATAAAAATTCAAATTATCCAACAAGATTAAAAGATATTTTTAAAATTAGAGAAGAGATAAAATTTCCAAACAAAGAAAGAGTTTATTTTGAGGATAAAAATGCCATAGTATTTGCGATTTCAAGATATAAACCTTATCCTAATTGGCTCATAAAATATAAGCTTAAAAACTACAATATTGAAGTAATAAATCCGAATAATTTTAAAAGGAGCGAATTTTATCTTAATGAAACATCGAATTTAGATAAAAGCATAGATTTATATAAAAAAATACAAAACTCATCCAAGAAAAATAACTTATATTTTATTGGACTTGAAGCACCAAAAATAGATAAAACAGAACATTTTGATGAAATAAAAGAAAATAGAGTAATTGTTTTTAGCAAAGATAAAAATATAAAAGAACCAAAAGAAGAAATAATTTTTGCACCGACAAAAATTGCAGGCATAAATTATGAAATGAATAACTTAAAATTAAATGATTATCATTTATCAAACGAAAATATTTCAGATTTTATCCTATTAAATACAAACGGGGTTTTTTGCGATTATTTTTGGAATAAAGAAGATAAAACAGAAATTCTCATAAAAAACGAAAATCCTAACAATAACTATATTTATTCAAAAGACCTAAAAATTCTGATACCAAAACAAGAAGTTATAAAAGCCAACTTTGAATCACAATATAATTTAATAGCAAGATATGATTTTAAAAATGCAACCGTTATAAAATCTAAAAACCCTTCTTTAATAAGAAGGGTTACACTCCAAATCCGCTGACTTCTCTCTCTATAATATGAATAAATTTTGAAATTTTTCTTGATTAGAATTAAGCTTTTAATTTGTAGTTAATCATTGCTTTGTGGTTAATTGCAATTAATTCCATTGAATTCCAAAATTTGTTAGGATCAATTGTAGATTGGTTATTATCAAGATTTACAGTTACTTTAGA
>CALUZF010000025.1 GCA_944325165.1 Candidatus Gastranaerophilales bacterium | reverse complement strand
TTAAGGAAAAAACGTGTACTACAACATTAAAATAAAATCAAATGGATCAGAATTTAGTCTAGAATCTAACAACAAAGATATCACGCAAAAAGAAATGGATAGATATTTTGCGCATATTTTTGATGCAAGCGAAGAATTTAAATCCAAAATCAAAAAAATTGAAATCACAAATGAAAACTTAAAATCAATTGAAGAAATTGAAAACATCAATAAACCCAAAGAAGAATTATCTCAAGAAAACAAAATTGAACAAAATGAGATAAATAACAAAACAATAGATTTTAAAGACAAAGAAATAATAGAAATTAAAAACGAACAACTGCAAAAAGAAGAAATTAAAGAAATAGAATTAATACAACCTAAAGCAATTGAAGAGGTTGAATTAATACAGCCAAAACCGACAGAAGAAATTAAATTTCAAAATGAAACAAAAATCATCAGCATAAAAGATGATATAAAAACAAATACTTCAGATGACGCAAATTCAACCTACAACGATGATATTGCTCAACTTATAAATTTAGCTCAACAAAAAATAGACTCTCTTGATTCAAAAAATAAAGAACTGCAAAAATTAACAGAAAACAATGATATAGTTGACATTAAACCAAAACAAAATGACGAAAAAGAACAACATCATCAAAGTAATCAAGAAATATTAAATGATATTTTCAATATACCTACGCCAAAACCGACAGATTTTGAGGACATCCAAGAAAATAATGTTCAAACTCCTCAAATAAAAAACACTAATATCAACAACACAAACTATGAACCGGAAATAAGTTTGGCAGACATAGAAATTTCTCTTCAAAATGAAGAAAACAATCAAGAAGTAATAAATTCTATAGAGCAAAACGAACAACAAATTCAACAACAAGCTGAACAAATAAATACAACAACAATAGAACCAATAGAGCCGATAGAACATAGTGAAGCTACAGCTCAAAATGCAAGAATGTCTTTATCACAAAGAGCTTCACAAATGGATTTTAAGCCATTTTTATCAGGTTTTATTTGTGATGGCATTACAGATGAATTTATTGTATGTGCGTATTTTATAAAAAATGTATTGAAACAATCAGATTTTACAATCAAATATATAAATTCAAAATTATTTCAAGCAACAGGCAAAATTGCAGATTTGTCAGTTATTGACGAATTAGTTAGTAAAGAATATATTAGAATTATAGATACTGAAGAAGGTAAAAAATACTGCATTACAATGGATGGCGAAAGCTATTTTGCAGAAAAATTCCAATAAAATGAATTACATATTTATATTTCTAATTTTAATATCACTAATTTACGCAACCATTAACGGCACAATGCCTCAAACAATTGATGCAATATTAAAATCAAGCCAAAAAGCAGTAGAAATATCAATTTCCTTAATAGGCATTATGGCTTTTTGGCTGGGCATTGTTAATATAGCAAAAAGTTCTGGGCTAATGGAATTGTTTTCAAAAATAATCAAAAAACCTCTTTTGAAAATTTTTCCAGATTTAAAAGAAAATAATGAAGCACTAAGCAATATCGCTTTAAATATAAGCGCAAATGCACTAGGCTTGATGAATGCTGCAACTCCATTCGGCATAAAAGCGATGGAAGAAATGCAAGAAAAAAATAAAGATAAAAGCTATGCCACAAATTCAATGTGCACTTTTCTTGCTATAAATACGGCAGGTTTTCAAATTGTTCCTGCTGTAGTAATTGCAATTCTAAGCGCAAGCGGTATGGAAAACCCGACACAAATAATACTTCCAACACTTATAGTTACAACAATTGCTTTTATAAGCGCACTATTTTTCTCAAAATTATTAGAAAGGGTGTTTAAATGATAGATTTTCTAAATGCTCTTTCAATATTCATTTTACCGATTATTATTGCAACAATATTAATCTATGCGTTGTATAAAAAAACTCCTGCCTATGAAGATTTTACGCAAGGAGCAAAAGAAGGTTTTAATATTGCAGTTAAAATTATTCCATATTTAGTTGCAATTATGGTAGCTACTGCAATGCTAAGAGCAAGCGGAGCTATTGAAATTGCACAAAAACTTTTATCTCCAATATTTGACTATTTTAAAATACCAATAGAAACATCAATAATTATGCTCACTCGTTCATTATCGGGTTCAGCTACTTTAGGGGTTTTAGCTGATATAATAAATCAAACAGGAGTAAATTCTTATGCAACAAAACTAGCTGCAGTTATTACAGGAAGCAGTGAAACAACATTTTATGTTGCAAGCGTATATTTTGGCTCAATAGGAATTAAAAAATTCAGACACGCACTATTAGCAGGAATTCTGGCTGATATAACAGGCTTAATTGCAGCAATTATAGTTTGCTCTATATTCTTTCTATAATTACTCAAAATATCCGATATAATCTAAATTCCTATAATATCCACAATAATCAAGCCCAAAGCCCACTATAAATTTATCATCGATTTCAAAAGCAGAAAAATTCGGTGTTACATCATATTTTCGAGCACATTTTTTATCAAACAAAACTGCTAATTTGACATCTTTAGCACTGCATTTCATCTTGATGAATTTAATTAAAAAATCAAGCGTTAAACCTGTATCTACGATATCTTCCACAATTAAAACATTTTCGTTATGCATACTTGGCAAACTTAAATTAAAAGATTTAATCTTGCCAGAGGACTTTTGAGCATCGCCATAGCTTGATAATGAAACAAATTCCATCTTAACGGGCATTTTTAAATACTTAGAAAGCTCTGAAAAAAACATCACGGCGCCTCTTAAAACACAAATCAATGTCAAAGGCTCATCAAGATTATAATTTGCATTTATCTCATCTGCAAGAGCTTTTATTCTATCTTTTAATTTAGAGGGCTCTATTAATATCTTTAAATCTTTAATATCTTTTTCCATTTATAACTTTCTAATCGTACCCATGACATTCAATATAAAAAATTTTATTCCTTTTTATTTTTAAAAACAACTCTTTGTTAACAGAAATTTGAGAATTTTTATTATTCAAAATAAAATCATCAATTTTTTTTATATTTTTATAGTTGTGACATTTTAATTTATCTTTAACAAAATCGTTTAAAAATTCATACCTTAATGCTTTTGTTTTTGAAATATATTTTTCACGATTGATTGCATTATCTTCAATCAATTCAGCTTTTAAATTTTTCAATTCTTCATCTATAATTTCTCTTGTTGAAATCGCATTTTTTATTAAGTTTTCAATATTAGTCATATAATTTGGATTAATTTCATCAAACAAAGGCAGAATTTTTTTTCTGATTAAATTTCTTTTATACTTTGTATCATCATTTGATGAATCAATCATATATTTCAAATTATTTTTATTTAAAAAATCAAAAATCTGCTCTTTAGTAATTTTAAGCAAGGGTCTATAATAATTTTCTCTTTTTTCGGGAATTGAACATAACCCTGTAATTGCTGTACCTTTAATTATTCTATATATAAGCGTTTCAACATTATCATTTTTATTATGAGCTAAAAAAACAACATCTGAATTTAATTCTCTCATTGCTTCTTCAAAAAAAGCATATCTTAATTCTCGAGCTTTTTCTTCTGTTTTAATAGAATTTTCTGGCGCTTTTTTTGTATAAAATAAAGCATTAATTTTTTTTGCAAAATCAAAAGAAAAATCAATCTCCGCTATTGCTTCAGCGGGTCTCCAATTATGGTTAAAATAAGCTAAAATAAGCTCAAGATTATATTCTTTTGCTAATTGAGATAAAACAAAAGCCATCGAAACGCTATCAGGTCCCCCTGAAAAACCTACGATGACTTTTTTATTTTTAATTTCATATTTATCAAGGAATTTTTTTACTTGTTCAATCATTTATTAATCCGGCAAATCACCTTTTACATCGGCAACTTGAGCACCATCCAAATCAAAAGCTCGACACAAGATTTTTGCTGCCAATTCGCCGTATTTTTTCTCAACAAGACAACTTATTTTTATTTCACTTGTTGAAATCATTTTAATGTTTATATTTGAATTTGCTAAAGTATCAAACATTTTTGCTGCAATACCGGGTCTATCTATCATACCAGCACCAACAATAGAAACTTTTGCAATATCCTCATCAACATAAATATTGCTTGCTTTTACAATATTATTTATATCATCAACTATGGAATTAAATTTATCTAAATCATTTTTTGCAATAGTGAATGCTATATCATTAGTGTTATTATGACTTCTAGCATAAGATTGAATAATCATATCTACGCTTAAATTTTTGCCTGCTAATAAATTGAATAATTTAGCAGCATTACCCGGTTCATCCACAACATCGCAAATAACAACTCTTACTTGTGAATTATCGCATGCAAATCCTGTAACAGGTTTGTTTAATTCCATTTCTTCAACTCCTATTATTAAAGTTCCTAAATCATCTAATTTGAATGAGCTTCTAACTCTCATGGGCATTTTATAAGGTTTTGCAGTCTCAACTGAACGAGGATGTAAAACATTAGCGCCGACACGAGCAAGTTCAAGCATTTCTTCGTATGAAATTTTATCTAATTTTTTTGCAGTTTTAACAACACGAGGATCAGCCGTATATACGCCTTCAACATCAGAATAAATATCGCATCTGTCTGCTCCAAAAGCACAAGCAAGCGCAACTGCTGTTGTATCAGAACCGCCACGACCTAAAGTTGTTATTTCATTTCCTTCGCATACGCCTTGAAAACCTGCTACAATAACAATATTGCCTTCATTTAAAAGTTTTTTAACTCTTGCAGTTTCAATATCCACTATACGAGCGCACATGTGGCAATTTTCTGTTTTTATACCTACTTGATATCCTGTTAAACTTATTGCTTTATAACCAAGTTCATTAATTGCCATAGCTAATAATGACATGGATATTTGTTCACCTGTTGATAACAACATATCCATTTCACGGGTTGAAGGATTTGATGTAATTTCTTTTGATAACTTTAAAAGATTATCTGTAGTATGTCCCATTGCGGAAACAACAACAATTAAATCATTACCGTTTAATTTTTCTTTAATAACCGCACGAGCTACGTTTTTGATTTTTTCACTGTCAGCTACGGATGTTCCGCCAAACTTTTGTACAATAAGCCCCATTTTTTCTTCCTTCTGCATAATAATGCTAATTTAGTTGTCTTAATTCTTCAGCCATGACATCATCGCCATAATCCGTTTGTATTTTATCACAAATCGCATGAATTTCGTTAATTGTAACATCGTTTGGATTATTTTTCAAAATTTCTTTTAAAGCTAAAGCTCTTATCATTAAATAATTTTTATCATTTTTATCTTCTTCGTTAAGTTTGTCTAAAATCTCTATAGCTTCACTTGGCTTGTTTTGTCGGACTTTACATTCAGATAAAGCTATTTTTGCATTTTTAAATTTATCATCCAATTTACAAACTTCTAAAAATTTTTCTTCTGCTCTATAAATATCATCGCTTTTTAATAATATTAAGCCATAATTGAAAACAACATCCAAATTATATTTATCAATTTCATAAGCACTTCTTATATATCTAAGCGCCTTAACTGTATCATTCAAATCATTAATAGAAGTCATTGCAAGATTAATATAAGCATTTTGATTTTTTCTATCGTATTCAATTGTTTTTTCCCAATATTTTATAGCGTTTTTTATATCATTTTTATAATGATATGCTCCTGCGATATTAAAGTATGCTTTTTTTAGATTAACATCGATAGATAACGCTTTTTTATATGAATCAATCGCCTCTTGATATAATTCTTTTTGCATATAAATTTGCCCTAAATTATAATAACAAGAAGCCATATCGGGTTTTAATTTTATAACAGTTTCTATTTCTTCTTTTGCTTCATCTAATCTGCTCAATTTAATCAAAGAATATGAAAGAGAATCATGATTAATTATTTCATCATTCTTTAGCTCAATTGATTTTTTAAATTTTTCAACTGATTCATCAAAATTTTGCCAATGCTGGAATGCTATTCCCCAAGAATTATAATATTTCCAATCATTAGAGCAATATTTTTCATATTTTTCAAAAGATTTTAGACAATTTTCCTTATCATCAAGGTTTAAATATGCTTCGCACAACAAAATATAATTTTCATTTTTCTCGGGCATTATGCTTGAACTTTTTTTGCAAAATTCAATACATTCACTATAATTTTCCATCTTTAGCGAACATAAACCTGACAAATATAAAGCATCAACATTAAGAGGTTGGCTTTGCAATACTTTTTGAAATTTATAAAAAGCATTTTTATATTCTTTTTCATCCACCAAAAGCATTCCCCACATCATCAAAGGTTGAAGATTAGTAGGATCAACTATGTATGCTTTTTTTAAGAGCGTTTTTGCAGCGTCTTTTTGATTATTTTTTATACAAAAAATACCATAATTTAAATATGTATAAGGATTTACTTTATCTAATTTTAAAGATTTTTCAAATGCATTTTTAGCAAGAGAATTTTCATTTAACTCACTATATGCACCTGCTAAATAACCCCAAGCTCTGGCATTTGTTTTATCAAGTCTTACTGCTTTTTTAAAGTTTTTTAAAGCTTGCTCAAAATTTCCTATTTGTGCATAAGTTATACCGATATTAATATAAACCTCGGGATTTGATTTATTCATTAAAACACTTTGATTTAATTTTTCTAAGCCTTTTTCTAAATTTCCGGAATTAATAAGATGCATTCCCCAATTAATATATGCATAAGAAGGCAAAGCAGGCTCTTTTGAGATAAGCTTATATTGATTGATATGCTTATTAAAAGTATCAACCGAATTAAAAAGATTTGTAATGTATCTTATAAATTTATAAAACATTTAACCCAATCCGACTAATATATCAGCAATTTCTCTAATTGCCCCGTTTCCGCCATAAGCTTCAGTAATTTGTAGATTTTGCACCTTAAAAGGTAAAACAGGATTTAAATTCTTCGGTGCAATTCTAAATTCTACAAGCTCCATTGCCGCAATATCATTAATATCATCACCGATATATAAAACTTCATTTGGCTTTAGATTATATTTTCTCATTATTTCATCCAATACGATACCTTTATGGCGCACTCCACCATGGATTTCATTAATATTAAATTTATCTTTAAAATAATTCAAAATATTACTTTCTTCGCCCGATATTATACCAAAATTTCTGCCGGATTTAAGTATTATTGAAACACCCATAATATCCTTAAAATTAAGTTTTTTTTGGACTTCATTTTTTTCTGATATATATACAGAGCCATCAGTAAAAACGCCATCAAAATCGCTTACAATAAACTTTATATCTTTTGATAGTTTAAGGGTCATTAATTTACCTTTCTTAGTTTCTTTTTGATAGGCAATTCGCTATCATAAACAACTTTTTTACCATCGCCTAAAAATGCTTTCACATTTCTTATGTCACGAACCATTTTTCTAAGTCCTTCTGGCTCTAAGCTCGCAGCTTGATCAGACCCCCATAAAGTTCTATCAAGTGTAATATGACGCTCTACCGAACATGCTCCCAAAACTACTGCAATAGTAGATGAGACAATACCCTTTTCATGACCAGAATAGCCTATCGGACAATCATATTTTTCTTTAAATGACTTAATAACATTTAAATTAAGTTCATGATTTTCGCTTGGATATGTTGAAGTGCAATGGTAAATAACAGTATTATCAAACCCAACAACGTCAAGCGCTCTATCTATCTCATCAATAGTCGACATGCCTGTAGATAATAAAATCGGTTTTTTAGTTTCTTTTGTATATTTTAAAAGCTCTAAATCAGTTAATAATGCTGATGGAATTTTATAAGCGCAAACATCAAAATCTTTCATAAAATCAACACTTTTTTTATCCCAACAAGAAGCAAACCATAAAATTCCAAGATTTTTACAATATTTATCTATTTCTTTATATTCTTCATAGCCAAATTCTAATCCGCGCTTCAAATCACCGTTTGTAACGCCGAACACACTTTGTCTTGGAGCTTCGAGTTCTTCTTTTGTATATACATCTTCTATTGTTCTTTTTTGAAATTTAACAGCATCACAACCAAAAAAATGAGCAATACTTATGAGTTTTTTTGCCATTTCTAGCGAGCCATTGTGGTTAATTCCAATTTCTGCAATTATAAAACAAGGATGATTATCGCCAATAATTTTATTTCCGATTTTAACTGTCTTTGTCATTTTCCATACTTTCGCTATTATCTTTATTTTGAAGTTCAATGTCCTTTAAAAAAGTAATGTTATTTTGAGTAGAGCCAATAAGACAGGCTTTATCGCCAATTTTTACAACGTGCAAATTTCTGCCTTGACCTATCGAAGTAGTTGAAATAACTTGAGCTTTATTTAAATAAAAATCATCATTTGCAAGCGAAGCTTTTGTTAATTTTTGATAAATAAATCCTGTTACATAAATAAACCCTACAACCAAAAAAAGCCCGAATATCATACTAAAATAATTAGGTTCATAGGTATTTTGAGCTAAAATTTTTGAAACTTCATCAGTTTTATTTATCACTTCTTCTTGTGCAAAACAACTCATCATCAAAAGATTTAAAATTAATATTTTTTTCATCTACCCCCCAAAATTTTCTTTAATAATTTCAGATACAAATGGGATATACGATTTTGCGCCTATAAGCGCTCTAAAAGAAAGATATGTAATTAATATAGTAACAATTAAACCGCTAACAGTAAAAGAAAAATATAGCGGAGTTTTATTAAAAAATATATCAAATGCACTTGCTAACTTACCAACAAAAGGTATAGCCATCATAAAATTAATTGCAATGCTATATAACAATGAAATTATTGCCAAAATTACCGATATAAATATCGCTTGATAGAGATTAAATGATAAAAAAGGGGTTATTCTTTTTTTTGTTAAATTTGCAAAAACTAACCAAATCAAGCTAAACATTCCAAATGTATAATAGGCTAAAATTGAAATTAATCTATCACTCAGTGCAACTTTATTCATTTTAAACCTTTCATCTTATCGTTTATATAACTATTCGCCATTTCAATATAAATTAATTTTATTTCATTATCTTTAGGAGCTAATTTCATTGCCTTTTTATAATATTTAACAGCTTGAGTATAGTTGTTTAAAAATACGTAAGTATTAGCAATAAATGTTAAAATCTTTGGATTATCAGAAACTATATTATGCACTGTTTTATATATATTTAAAGCTTCTTCATAACGCTTTTGCTCAACCAAAATATTAGCTAATAATATGTATGCATTAGGCTTATTAGGATCAATTTCAATAGCATGCTTCAATAAGCCGATTGCTTCTTGACTGTCATTATCATCACAATATGCAATAGCGCTACAAACCCAAGCAGAATAATATGAAGAATCTAATTCGATAGCTTTTTTAAAGCAATCTTGAGCACATTTAAACTCTTTAAGCGCCGCATAAGAATTAGCTAAGCACAACAGCGCTTTTGCATCGTTCGGATTAAGCTCGCAGGCTCTTTGATAATTGATTATTGCTTCTTCCAAATTGCCCAATTTTTGTTCAATATTAGCAATATTAATATAATTTTCACTATTTAAACAATCTAATTTAATCGCTTGGTTATAGTATTTTTTTGCTTCGTCAAGATTTCCTATATCTTGAAATAGATACCCTAAAGCACTATATACTTCAGGCTTTTCAGAATTAATCGACTTTGCTTTTTCATAATTAGATAATGCAAGCTCAAAATTTTCAATTTCAGCATAAACATTACCTAAATTATAATACGGTGCATAATTTTTTTCATCAATTTTTATAACTTTATTAAAATACTCAATTGCTTCAGCATACATTTTTCTATAAAAACAAATACTGCCGATATTTATTAAAGATTGAACATCTAAAGGCTCTATTTCTATTATTTTTTTGTATATCGATAAAGCATTATTTAAATCCTCACAGCCAATATAATAATTAGCAAGATTTCTATAGTTTTCAATATCTGAAGGATTTTTCTCGATTTTTGCTTTCAGTTCTGCAATAATATTTTCTCTAAACAATGTAAACTCCAAAATTTAAAATTAACTATTAAAAACTTTGGTATTTTCAAATATATATCTGCTTTGTGCTAAAGCCATATTTTTAAGTGAACAAATACCATCATTTTCAGTTGTTATAACGCCAATTGCTTTTAGCCTGTTATACACCATTTCATTTAATTCTGTTGATTTAATGTATAAAGCGCAATTATCCGAACAAATTTCATTTTTAAAAGGACAATTTTTCATAAAATAATTATACACTAAAATTTTTATTTGTTATAATTAAGTCATGAAAAATATATTAATCGTTATAGATGATATAGAATTCAAATATTTTGAGTTTAACAAGCTCGTAACAAATTTTTGGTTTGTTTATGAATATCTAAGAAGAGAAAATAGAGTATTTATTACTCTAAAAAATGAACTTTTCCAAAAAAGAAATATTCCTTACGCTCTTGTTTTTGAAACTCACATTGTAAACAACGATATAATCAAAGAAAAAGAGGCAAAAATCAAATGCTTAAATGACTTTGACACAATATTTTTTAGACCAGATCCGCCTGTTGATATTGATTACATTAATGCAAGTTATGTACTATCCTATGTTAGCGAAGATGTTTTTATAATCAACAAGCCAAGCGCCATAAGAAATATCAACGAAAAACTTTATGTCAACGAATTTCAAGATATAATTCCCGACAATATAGTAAGCGCTGATGAAAAAATTATCAAAGAATTTTTATTTGAAAAAAAAGAAATAATAATCAAACCCCTAAACAGATGCTTTGGTTCGGGGGTATTTTATTTAAACGACAAAGATAAAAATATAAATGCAATTCTATCAAACGCAACAAATAACTATAAAACTCAAGTTATGGTTCAAGAATATCTCCCACAAGTTATAGAAGGAGATAAAAGATTGATATATGTTTGCGGAGAAATTTTTGAATATTGCACAAGAAAAATTGCATCTAACAATGATTTTAAATTTAATGAACATAATTCAAACACTCTAAAGCCAACACAACTTACACAAAAAGAAAAAGAAATAGAAAATATTGTAAAAGATAAATTTGAAAAAGATGGAATTTACACAGCAGGCCTAGATGTGATAGATGGAAAAATAATTGAAATAAACATCACAAGTCCATGCTTTTTTATAAAAGAAATTAATGAATTTTATAATATTAATTTTGAAAGAATTATAACAGACAAAATAGAAAGTTACTCAAATGCACTAAAATCAACACTTATAACAATATAGAAATATTTTGCAATAAATAACCTTATACGCGCAAATAAAAAAATTTAGAAGTTTTGTATAGATACCATGAAGACACATTTTAATCATTCGCTTAATAATAAAATTAACAACAATATACTGATGCACAAACGTAAAGTGTATGCATCAAAGGATACAGTCGAAGCAAAACAAGAATATAATAAACAACAAATCAGACCCGCACAAGCGATAAGCTTCGGCGGGTCTGCAGCTTTAAATAAAATATTTAATTCAACAGTTGAATTTGTTTATGATAATGAAGCTGCATATAATGCAATATATTCTTTGATTATTGCAGGCATGCTTAAACCTCTGTTTGTTTTAAACATGCCAGGCTCTGAAGAAAAAGATAAACAAATCGTTGCCACAAAAAACTTCTTACAAGCATTTTTAGGAAGTTTTTTAAGCTTAACAATCGGTGGCGGTTTTATTAAAAAAGCGATTGATGTAGTTAAAAACAACAGAAACCTTCTCGAATTAGACGGAAATAATATTAAAGCTATTGACGCAGGAAGTACAAAAGCTCTTGAAATAGCAAAAGAAGCATTAAAAAAAGAAAAATCCGGATTTAAATTTAAATTTAATACTGCAAAAGAAGCGGTAAAAAATTTAAGCGGAACAGAAAAAATTAAAGAATTTTATAAAAATTTTTCTAAAGCTGAATATGTGCCTAACATAGATGAAATTGCTCAAAAATCAAAAGATATAGTTAAAAATTTAGAGCTTAACCACCTTAAAGAATTTCAAAAAAACCCCGGATTTGTTAAACAAATGATGACAAAATTCGGAGAACCAACAGATTACTCAGAAGCATTTGAAATATTTTGGAAAAATTCTACAGGTGCAGCAACAGGTATCCTAAAAGCAAAAATCGCAAGTATACTATTACCAACTGTGATGGCATTTTTATTTGCTAAAAAGAATCTTGAAAAACAACAAAGAATAAAAGAAGCAACAAAAAATTCTCGTCTAAATAAAGAAAAAGATGAATTTAGACAGATGATGAATAAAAAAGAAAACAATATTTCATTTAAAGGAAATATTTTATCTAGCGCCATTGATGGTACAGCAACAATAATAGAAAAAGCAGGAATGTCATCTTTTGGTGAAACAGCAACAAAAACCGTTTCACGTTTTAAAAAACCATCAGCAAGAATGGCAGATTTAGAATCAATAATAATTACAGGATATTGGGTTCAAAACACTTTAAGATCTAGGAAGATTGAACCTTCCCAAAAATTAGGTTTAAATGTTCACTCTATCCTTGTTACAATTGTTTCAAGTACAGCAGCATTCATAATCGATTGGGCGCTTGATGGATTAATCGACAAATCAAAAGAAAATTATTCAAAAAAATTAAAAGAAATAGTAAATCAAATTGAAAACAAAAACTCATACAGAGGAATAGGCTCAATTATAGGCAATTCATCAGATGCAGTTAAAATGGCTATCGAAGATGAAGTTGTTCATCTGCTAGATAGCAAAATTACACCAGAAGGCCTAAAAGAAATAACTGATGGAGAAATTACAAATATACTTAATAAACTAAAAAATATGAGAACGCTTGAGGGATTCAACCTAGACAAAAAAACATTAAACGATGTAATAGTAGCACTAGGAAACACAGAACCTGCAAGAAAAGAAATACTAGAATTAAGCAAAAATATGATAGGTAGCTCCGATATTGCTAAACAACTATCAAGAGTAATTGGCGATAATGAAGACAGTATCAACAATGTAATAAAATCTCTAACAAAACAATACGGCAAAAAATTAAGCAAATTCAAATCATTAACAATATTTACTTTAGTTGTAAGATTTTTAGTTCCTGTTCTTATGGTGCCATTCAGCGGAAAACTCAAAAAGAAAATTGTTGAATGGCAAGAAAAAAGAGCTGCAGAAAAAAATAAATAAATTTAGCAAACTAATATATTTTTATAATTTTTGGGAATTTTATAAATGTAAAATCAACCAAAAAAATGAAGCCTGCAATAAAAACAAATGATAATATGTTTTTAAGGTGAAATCGTGAAAAGAAGTGTAATCATATTATTTTTTATATTAAACCTTTTGGTTATTAATAAGGCTTTTTGTAATGGAGAGTCTAATAATTTCATACAAAATTTTTCCAAATGTAACAGATATGTTGAAAATCATGATAATAAAATATTTATGATTTTGGGCTGGTCAAATCGAAGATGTTACTATAAAGAAGTAAGCTATAAAGAAGAACTAACCTGCAGTTTTAAAACGCTAGAGCTTCAAAGTTTGATTAATTCAATGAAAAAAGAAAACTATAACCACAAAAAAGGTTTAAGATCACTTGAAGCAGCGAGCAATTATATTAATTCTCCCGAATATTGCACTTCTATAAGCATTGAAAATCGCTAATTTATCTTATTTTTTCAATGATTAAGTCGACTATTCTGCTTGTTGAGCATAACTCACAATCTTTTTGAGATATATCTCTTGTTCTATAACCTTCTTTTAAAACTTCTTTAACAGCTCTATATATTGAATCACAAGCTGATTTTTGGTTAAATGAATATTCTAACATCATTGCAGATGATAAAATTGTCGCTATAGGATTAACTACATTTTTTCCTGCCAAATCTGGTGCAGAGCCATGAATAGGTTCATACATAAAAGGAGTTTTTCCATCAGACATTGAAGCAGAAGGCAACATTCCTAAAGAACCGCATATTGTTGATGCTTCATCAGATAAAATATCGCCAAAAATATTACCTGTTAAAATAACATCAAATTGTCTTGGGTTTAGCACTAATTGCATAGCACAATTGTCAACATACATATATGATAATTCAACATCACTATATTCTTTTGAAACTTCGGTAGTAATTTCTCTAAATAATCTTGAAACATCCAAGACATTTGCTTTATCAACACAACAAACTCTTTTTTTGCGCTTTTGAGCAGATTTAAAAGCAACATGAGCTATTCTTCTGATTTCATCTTCATCATAAATCATGTTATTAAATCCAACTTTTATTTCTCTATCATCCAAAGTTGTCTTTTTGATAATACCTTTCGGTTCACCAAAATAAACATCGCCTGTTAATTCTCTAACTATCATTACATCAACATCTTGAGCTATTTCTGCCTTTAGAGGTGAAGAATATAAAAGTTCATCAAAAACCTTAACAGGTCTTAAATTTGCAAATAAATTTAATTTTTTTCTTATGCCCAATAGCGCACGCTCTGGTCTTAATTCTGGCGCTAAAGTATCATATTTCCAATCACCAACCGCTCCTAATAATACAGCATCTGATTTTAAACATGTTTCAAGTGTTTTTTCTGGCAATGGTGTACCTGTTTCATCATAAGCTCTTCCGCCAATTGAAGCATAATTATATTTAAAATCTAAATTATAAACAGATGAAACTTTATCTAAAACTCTAATCGCACTATCTAATATCTCACCTGCTACGCCATCACCTAATAAAACTGCAATATTATACATCTTTATTCCTTTTTTGTTTTGTATATTCAACCAATCCGCCGGCTTTAATCAATCTTTGAATTTCATCCGGATAAGGATTAAAAGAATATTCTTTATTCTTTGTTTTATTATATATTTTTCCATTAGATAAGTCGATTAAAATTTCATCATTTGAATCAACATCATTTTGAATTTCATCATTTTCAATAATCACAAGTCCAATATTAATTGCATTTCTATAAAAAATACGCGCAAATGTTTTAGCTATAACTGCCTTAACTCCGCAAGATTTAATTGCCAAAGGCGCATGCTCTCTTGATGAACCACAACCAAAATTATAGCCTGCAATAATTAAATCGCCTTGCTTAACTGAGGTTGCAAAACTTTTATCAATATCTTCCATGCAATGCAAAGCTAATTCATTTGAGTTTTGCGTATTTAAATAACGAGCTGGTATAATTACGTCAGTGTCTACGTTGTCGCCATAAATCCAATTTTTTTTCATAAGTTTTTTCATCCATTTAAACTATATACAATAACTATAATATAAATTAACATAATTATACAAACAGGAATTTGTTAAATACAAATTCACACACAGTAGTAAACTTGTATACAGCATTTAAAAAGGAGTAAACAATGCAAGAAACAATTATCGAAACAGCAGGAAAAATTTGGGAATACCTAAACGAAAACGGCGAAGTAACAACTAAAAAAATGAACAAAGATTTAGGTATCAACGAAAACTTTGCTAGCCTAGGCTTAGGTTGGTTAGCTCGTGAAGACAAAGTTAACTTCTCTAAAAAAGGTTCTTACACAAAAGTTAGCTTAAGATAGTTTAAAATTAATTTTAATAAAGAAGTCCTTGTTAAATTATTGACAAGGATTTCTTTTTTTATGACAATAGAATATAGTCGAGTTTAAAATTAATACATAACATAAATAAGAAAAGGAAATAAAAATGGCTACACCAAAGAAAAGAACAGGAAAAGCAAGTCAGGCAACAAGAAGAGCAAATTGGAAAGG
>CALUZF010000024.1 GCA_944325165.1 Candidatus Gastranaerophilales bacterium | reverse complement strand
AGGTTTTTTCTTTGATTTGGAGCAAGTTCACCTATACCGCTTATTTGAATTGCAATAGTTGAAAAATTAGCAAAACCGCAACAAGCAAAAGTTGCAACTGCTATACTTTTTTCAGATAAAGCACTAGCATCCATATATTTTACCAAATCAACATAAGCTATTGTTTCATTTAAAATTAATTTTTCACCAATTAATCTTCCAACCATTTCAATATTTCCCCAAGTTGCACCGATTAGCGCAGCAAATGAAGCAAATATTTTTCCCACAATCATCTCGATTGTAAGATGTTGCATATCAATACCGATTTTAGATAAATCAATATGACAGAAATTATATAAAAATAAACCTATATGACCTATTATTTCATTGCAGAAAGTAATCAAGGCAACAAGAGCTAATAATACCGCTATAACATTTATTGATACTCTCATACCTTCAGAAGCGCCTTTAGAAATTGCAGCCAAAATATTAACATCATTTTTTTTATCTGAAATTTTGAAATCTTTTTTTGTTTCTGGCTCCATTGTTTCAGGATATACTATCTTTGAAACAACAAATGACCCCGGTATTGCCATAACAGAAGCCGCAAGAAGATATTCTGTACTTATACCAAAACCTGTATACATTGCAATACAGCTTGCACTGATACAAGCAGTTGAGCCTGTCATTGAAGCTAAAAGCTCAGAGCGTGTAAGGTTTGGAAGGTAATGTTTTATCATTGATTGAGCAGCAACATTTCCCACAAATGGACTTGCACAATTTGATAGTGCTTCAGCACCGCTAACACCTAATATTTTATTCATTATTTTACCCAAGAATAAAATAACTCTTTGCATAATGCCGTAATAATAAAGAATATTAACCATTACAAGAATTAAAATCATTGTTGACATCATAATAAGAGCGAAGATAAAACTTTTACCTGGAAATAATTCTTCAATTTTATCGGGCGAATTAGTTAACCAGCCAAACACAAAATTTGAACCGGATATTGAAGCTTCCAAAATTTTATTTATTATTTCAGCCAAAAATCCGAATATTTGAGCTCCGATTGGGGTTTTCATAATAAAAACAGCAAGCAAAAACTGTAATAACAAGCCGACACCCACTGTTTTCAGATTAATTCTCTTTTTATTATTCGACATCAAATAACAAATGCCTAAAATAACCACTATCCCTAAAAGCCCTGTTAATCTTGATAATATTTCCAAAATATTCTTCCTTTTAGCTAAACCCTAGCTATATTTTATCATCTACAAGATTTACTGCTACAAAAAATTTAGCTCTTGAAACAAAATGTAACTCTGGCAAAATTTATGGTAAAATAAGTAAGGGTTTATTTTGGGAGAAAAAAATGGCAAAACGTAAATTTTATCAGAAAAAAAGATTTTTATTTCCTTTTGCAATTGCTCTTGCATTTATCATTTTAAGTGTATTTGGCGCTTTTCATTCCTCATTATATAAAACCACTACAAATGCTTATGTAGATGAATATTTAATTAAAATTTATCCGAAAATAAATTCAAAAATCATGGAATTAAATATCGAAAATAATTCTGATGTCAAAAAAGGTGAAATTTTAGCAGAATTAGACGGTAGCGAATATACCCAAAAAATCAAAGAACTTGAAGAAAAATTCAATTATCTTCAAAATGAGCTAAATGCTGCCGATAAAAAAATAACTGAAATTAATTCAATTTCAAACAAAAACAAAGGCAAAATAGAACAAGCCAAGCTTAATTTAGAGAATGCTAATTATGATTATGTAAGGTATAAAAATGAATATAAAGACGGCACAGTTACTAAAAAAGATTTAAATAATGCAATTGAAAATCTTAAAATTGCACAAGAACAATATCAAAATGCGCAAGACGAATTACGTACAACAAACAGAAATCTTCAAGAAACAATGATTCAAAAAAACTCTCAAGCTGATGAAGCAAGACAAATACTTGAAGATTTAGAAAAAATAAAATTTGAACTATCAAATGCAACGCTAATCGCTCCTAAAAACGGCAAAATAATTAATATGAATGTAAAAATCGGAGATATTGCAAATAGCGAAAATGCTCTGTTTACAATTTTACCCGAAGAATGTTATGTTATAGCGAATTTCAAAAAGCAACCCGACCTAAATTTTAAAAAAGGTCAAAAAGCTATGGTAAAAATATATAGCGCAGGTTTTGCCAAATTAAACGGTGAAGTTGTTGAAATATTGGAAGAAAAATCAAATTATATACCAATAAAAATCAAACTTAGCGACAATGTTCAAAAATATAACATAAAAACAGGCGCTAAAGCTTATGCAAGAGTAAAAGTAAAATAATTTATTTTTGAGTTAATTCTTTAATTTTTTCTTGCAAATCCAAAACTTCATATTTCAATCGATTTAATTCACAAGAAATCGGATCAGGAATTCTATTGTGTTGAAGTTGTCCTTCAATATATTTCTTTTGTTTTACAATTCTTCCAGGAATTCCTACAACTGTGCAATGTTCAGGTACATTATCAATTACAACAGAGCCTGCTCCAATTGAAGAATAATCACCTATTTCAATATTTCCTAAGACTTTTGCACCTGCCCCCAAAGTTACAAAATTGCCTATTGTAGGATGACGTTTGCCTAAGTCTTTACCTGTACCACCTAATGTAACTCCTTGATATATTAAAACATCATCGCCGATTATTGTTGTTTCGCCAATTACAACGCCCATGCCATGATCTATAAAAAATCTTTTTCCGATTTTTGCTCCAGGATGAATTTCAATCCCCGTCAAAAATCTTGCTATTTGAGAAATCAGCCTTGGTATAAAAGGGATTTTCCATTTTAAAAGTTTGTGAGCAATTCTATGCGCCAAAAGCACATGAAAACCTTGATACAAAAAGATAACTTCTAAGACGCTACGAGCTGCAACGTCTTTTTCTTTAATTGTATTTATATCTTCAGAGATTGTTTTTATCCAAGAAATAACGCCCATAGATTAATTATATTACATAAACTTTTTAAATTAATCAACACAAGCTATATTTTAAGAACTAAATTTTGGTTTATGTTATAATCATTTTGTTTTTAGGAGAATTAAATATGGAAAAATTTTATACCACAACAGCAATTGATTATGTAAACGGCGCACCTCATATAGGTCATGCTTATGAAAAGATTTTAACAGATGTTATTAAAAGACATTTTTCACAAAGAACAGATGACGCCTATATGCTAACAGGTACAGATGAACACGGTATAAAAATTCAAAAAACCTCTCAAGAAAAAGGAATTGAACCAAAAGCATTCTGTGATATGAACGCTCAAAAATTCATTGACGCTTGGAAATTATTAGACATAGATTATTCTCAATTCATCAGAACAACAGATGATTATCATAAAAAAACAGTGCAAAAAATATTTAAAAAACTAGTTGAAAAAGGCGATATATATAAACATTCCTATAAAGGCTTATATTGCTCAGGTTGCGAAGCATTTTTATCAGAAAAAGATTTAGATGAAGACGGATGTTGCCCAACTCACAAAAGGAAGCCTGAAATAGTTGAAGAAGAAAATTATTTCTTTAAATTAACAAAATACAAAGATGCAATTATTTCACACATTAAACAAAACCCTAATTTCATTGTTCCTGCTTTTAGAGCAAATGAGGTTTTAAATCAATTAGAAAATATTGAAGATATTTCTGTTTCACGTGTTAAAAATAACGTAAGCTGGGGAATTCCTGTTCTTGATGATGATAATCAAGTAATTTATGTTTGGATTGACGCGCTATCAAATTATATAACTGCTCTTGGTTATGATAGCGAAAATCCATCAGATAAATTTAAAAAATATTGGCCTGCTGACGTTCAAGTTATCGGAAAAGACATCTTAAAATTCCATTCAATTTATTGGATAGCAATTTTAATGGCGCTGGAATTACCTCTTCCAAAACATATCTTGGCTCATGGCTGGATTACAATCGATGAAACAAAAATGTCAAAATCATTAGGAAATGTTGTTTCTCCATCAAGCGTTATGGAAGCATTTGATATGAAAGAGCCTGACGCTTTAAGATACTACATGGCAACAGCAGCCCCAATCGGAAAAGATGGCAATTATTCAGATAATGATTTTAAAGAAAAAGTTAATGCGCATTTAGCAAATTCAATGGGCAATCTTTTAAATAGAACGCTATCAATGCTTGTTAAATATTTTGACGGAGAAATAAAAGAAGAATTTATTGTAAATTCTGAGCTTTTTGAAGATTGCAGAAAAACAATCGAAGAAGTTAAACATCATTTTAATTATTTTGAAGTGGCTGAAGCAAGCCAAAAAATAGTAGAGCTTGTTGATAAAACAAATAAATATGTAACAGATAATGCTCCTTGGACATTAGCTAAAGAAGAAAAAATGACACAATGCGCAGAAGTTTTATATACTGTTTTAGAAGTTATGTGTGTTGTTGCTTCTTTAATTTATCCATATTGCCCTAATATTGCTCAAAAAATGGCAAAACAATTAAAATATGATATTAATACAAAACTTGATGATATTAAAACAAATAATATCAAAGCTGGAAAATTAATCTCAAAAGAAGAAATCACACCTGTATTTTTAAGATTAGATTCAGAACTTGCAGATAAGGGCAAGAAATAGAAAATAAAATATACCTAAAAGCGGATTAGATAAACTAATCCGCTTTTTATTTATCAAAATCAAATAAATCAGATAATTTAATTCCCAAAGCACGCGTTATTTTATAGAGCATTTTTGTTGACGGGTTATTTTTCCCGCTTTCCAATTTACCGACATAAGTTGGATGAATTCCAACTTTTTCGGCTAAATTTTCCTGTGTCAGACCTTTTTCAAGTCTGTATTTTTTCAAATTTAAACCAAGTTTTGCTAAAAATCTTGTGCTCATAACAACAATATAAACCAATACCTTTATTTAAAAACGACTTGCTTTGCTTTAATCAAAATCAAATAAATCTTTTTCTTCCACGTTCAAAACATTACAAAGACTAAACAATAACCCTAAACTTATTTTTCTTTTTGCAGTTTCTATTTTAGCAAGATGTTCTCTTGATATATTCAACATTTCAGCAAGTTCATTTTGAGATAATTTTCTTATTTTTCTTGCATTTTGAATATTTTTTCCAAGTTTAATAAGTTTTGTAGTCTCATTTGTCATATATTTTATTCATCAGGTTTTAAAAAGTTTTTAGGCAATTCTTTTTCAAGCAATTTGAAAAAATCAATAACAGAAACATCATAAGCCTTTAAAATTTTATACAAAGAATAAAGCCTAACACTTCTTTTTCCATTTTCTAAATCATTCAATGTAGAAGTTGAAATATCAAATTCATTGCAAAAAAGATTTAAACTTTTCTTAGTTTTAAATCTTATATTTTTCAATATTTTTGCAACCGCATTTGATAAAATTTTTTCTTCTTCTTGCATTGTTAATATTTTAAAGGTATATTTTATTTGTTGTATCCCGTATACGGGATACAAGTGTAAAGAAATAAATTATCTTTATTTTATCTACAATTTTTTATTTATCAAAATCAAATAAATCAGATAATTTAATTCCCAAAGCACGCGTTATTTTATAGAGCATTTTTGTTGACGGGTTATTTTTCCCGCTTTCCAATTTACCGACATAAGTTGGATGAATTCCAACTTTTTCGGCTAAATTTTCCTGTGTCAGACCTTTTTCAAGTCTGTATTTTTTCAAATTTAAACCAAGTTTTGCTAAAAATCTTGTGCTCATATTTGACAATATAGACTGATACGCTTATAATTTGTATAGACTGACACGCTTATTAGGGGGGTTAATTATAGGTTTGACAAATATTTTAAACAAAAAAACAATACTAATAGACCTAGATGGTGTATTAAACAATTACAAAGGTGATTTTAATATAGCTAAAATTCCCTCAATCAAAAGCGGTGCAAGGGAATTTCTATATGAACTATCAAAAAATTTTAATATCAAACTTTTTACAACGAGAAATAAAATCCTTGCTTCAAGATGGATTATAAAAGAAAAACTCGATGATATTATAATCGATGTTACAGATAAAAAAGAGTTGTGTTATTTATTTGTTGATGATAGATGTATAAATTTTTGCGGAGATTATAGTAATTTACTTAAAGAAATTAAAAATTTCAAACCTTGGTATAAAAAGTAATTTTTTTAATTTCATTACTTTCTTACTTTTTTGAAGTTTTTTTATCGTATAAAACCATTAAAGTTTCTTTTAATTTCTTGTTTATTTCTATGAGTTGTTTAGTATCTTCATAAGGTATACCAAGCTCCTGTTGAACTTTGCTTTCAAATTGATAAGCATCAACTTCAAAAGGATTAGTATAATATTCAACATCTTCATACAATATTCCGTCATCATATTCTTCTAATCTTGGGCAACTTTGCGGATTTATCCAATTATTTAAAGTTAAATCTTTGCTAAAATTCTCGCTTGTTCTTGTTTGCGCTATTGCTTTTTGCCAAAATGATTTATTTAACAATCGAGAAGGTATACTTTCAAGCAATTCTTTTTGCGAAGCATACAATTCTTGACGTTGCTTTTTTACTTCCGCAAAAGTAGGATTATCGCCCATTTTAGCTAATTCATCTTCTGATTCTTTTATGGATGTTTTTAAGTCCTGCTCGATTTCATGAATTTGTCTATCATGCTCAAGTGCCGTAGTTTCTAACCCAACAATTTTACACATTCTTGCATATTGCTCAAAGTGTCTAAGTTCATGATAAACAATAGATACAAGCTCTTCATTGGTTTTACCTTTATTTTGATCAATAAACAAAATAACCTTGCCTGATGCAGAATCAAAAGTCCCTGCTTCACCATGTGAAGAAAATTTCTTGTCTTTAATTTCAATATTAATTAAATCTTTATCATATCCTCTTTTTTCAAGATACATTGCTTTAATTCTATCAACTTTTTGAGCAATAGTGCCTGTTAAATTTTTTATAGTTTTAATTTCATCCGGCGTAAAAATTTTTTCATCCGCACTTAATCGTGGATTAATAAGAACATTTCCGGCATTTTTAACGTAATACCCTTGCAATAACTCATTTGCTTTTGTCTTATCTTCATAACTTGCAACATCTTTTTTAACACCGGTTTCAACGAGTGATTTTGTTGTAGTTTGAAAAGTTTGAAAATTTATAAATGATTTTGGTTTTATATTGTCCAATTGCATCTTGGCCTTTAATTTAGCTTATAATTATATTAAAACGGTAAAAAATAAAATATTGCCTTTAATTTTATATATAAATTTATAAATAAATTGCAGATTAAAGCATTCACTCAAACAACTTTAATTGTAATCCATATCAACTAAATGTTTAATATGGCAACACTTTAGCTGTTTTTAAATTAAAATGCAAAAAAATATATTTAGATGTTTTAAATATTAAAAAACATCTAAAAATCAGGAGATAATTATATGAAAATATCACCCATCAGCATATATGTGCCACATAACAGAATTACTAATACAAAACGTCAATCTGTATTTTTTAAAGGTAATGAAGAAGCAAAACGCACATCAGAACCTAATTTGAACACTTATATTCCATTAATGAACAACAAAATGAAATTAAATGACAATATAAGATTTTTCTTAAATGGTATAAATAAAATTGATACTGATGAAAAAAGAAAAAGACAACCTCTGCATATAGCCGATATCGGCTGTTGCGACGGAGCATTAGCAAGAACATTAAGCGATTTTTTGCCATCTGATTATAAATACTACGGTTTAGATTTATCACCAGAAATGCTAGAAATAGCTCAAAAGAAAGATGAAAAAAGTGGCAAAACCGCACAATATACAGTTGGAAACGCTTTTAATCTTCCCTATAAAACAGAGAAAAAAGACGCTATTATAGCTTCAAGCATAATGCATGAGCTATATAGCTATGCTAATGAAGAATATAATGAAAAAGCATACTCAAAATCATCAATTTTACATTTTATGCAACAAGCATACGATTCGCTAAAACCCGGAGGAGTATTAATTATAAAAGATCCTGCAACTGCAGGTTCCGACGCTTGGGAAAAAATAAAAATATGCAATGCAAATAAAGAAGATGGAACATATCCGCCTATTGAAGATGAAGAAGAATTAAGAAAAGCAGATATTACTAAATTATGCACTTTAGACAAATTAAAGCGTTTTTGTATGGATTTTTATCCTGCAAACAATCAATGCGAATGGGAAGGCGATACTTGTATAATGCCAAGATGGCTTATAACCGAATTTGTACGACACAGAAAATGGCTTGCAACACCAGAAAATTGGGCTTATGAAATTAAAGAAAATTATGGTACTATGCGCCCTGATGAAATGGCGGATTTTGCTTCAAGAGTTGGGTTTAATGTTGTAAAAATTGAAAATATTTCAATACCTAATAAAAATAATATTTATGCAATACGTGAAGGCGAATTTGAATTAAAAGATATGAACGACAACGATTTATCGCTTGAAGATTTTCCTATGTTCCTCGAAGTTGTTCTAAAAAAGCCAAGGCAATGTAATAATTAAATAAAATTTATTAAAACTTCTTAACAATATACTAATCAAAAATCAATTTTAACCACCTATTTAGTTTTTATATAAATATATTAACTATAAGGGTTTTTATTATGACAAATTCAATTGCTCCATTTAAAGCTGTTACTTTTACAGCACCAAACGGTGAAAAAATTACAGCTACAAAAAATAATGGCGTTGTTACACTTGTTAGTGACAAAGGCAGTATAAGACAAGTTCCGCTTGAAGATTTTATGAAAGAATTGCCAACAATGAATCTAAAGTTGGAAAGAACACCTGCAATCGATACGGTTACTTTTAAAGGAAATGAAAAAAATATCGAAAAAAATCAAGAACCAAAAGAAGAATCAAAAAAAGAAGCCAGCACAGCAAAAAAATTCGGAGTAGGTCTTGCTTCATTTTTACTTCCCGGTCTAGGACAAGCTATTAACGGTGAATGGGGTAAAGGATTAGGCTTTCTTGGAGGTAGCTTATTATACCCTATTGTAATGACTCCTATTTGCTTCCCGCTAGCTCTTGCAGGAACAATCGGAATTGGACTATTTGCTACTGTTGATGCAGTTAAAAACGCAAAAGCATAAACAAAAATTTAATTAAAATTATATTAATATTATAGCTCGATTATTATCGAGCTATAATATTAATGCTAAAATCATCAATAAAATTGAACCTATCTGCAAACCCGTTGACGTTATTTTTTGAATTTTATTTGCTTCATATATCTTTGCTGTTTGCTGAGCACTTGCTGCAGCTTGAAGCCTTTGAAGCCTTAAATAATCATCATCTGATGAAAAATCACGCTGAAAGATTTTTCGCTCTAAACGATTTAATCTTAAACCAACAGGATCTTGAGAATATGTCTTTGAAAATAAAGTTGTTTCAAGACCTGCCAATTGAATGAAAATATCCGAATTTCCATATTTATTTTGAGAACCCATATATTTTGAAATATCATCAGTTTGCCTATATGGCTGTTCAATATGATAATTTGGATTTTGGGCAACCGTATCTTTTCTGATATATGCCTTTAATCTATCGGTTCGAGAGGCCAAGTCGCCTTCTTGAGCTGAACCAAAGATTTTCTTTTCTAATCTATCTAATCTTTTATATATATTTTCTTTTTCATAAGTTGTTAAAAACATTTGATATTCAAGCGTATCAATTTGAGGATAGTTAATTCCTGCAACTTCCGCTTGTTCAATTTCATAGGCTTGTTTTTGACTTTCTTCAAAAGTCTCTAAACCAAGCGCTGTATTTAATTTTTTAATTCTATCTTCAACATTAGCTTTTGAATTTATTGAACCAAAAACGTTATTTTCAATTCTGGATAATCTTTTTTGAGTGTCATCTTTAGTATATTCAAAACCCCAAATTGATTGTTCCATTTTTGAAATTTGCGAATCAACCGCATTATTCGCAAATGAATACAAATTCATATTCAAAAACAAACAAATTATTAAAATTTTAATACTATTTTTTGATATTTTCATAATAAATATTATATCAGCACTTTTATATTTTTTTCTTAGAGCTTTGTATTAGTAGACTTATACCTTTTGAGCCATAAATTCTTCTACTAAAGAACATGTCAAATTAACCAAAGTTTCTTTATATTTTTCGCATTTTTCTTTTGTTTTTGCTTCAAATCTTAAAGTGAACACAGGTTCTGTATTGCTTTGGCGAATAAGAGCAAACCCATCTTCAAAAATAATTCTCAATCCGTCAATTGTAATTATTTCTTTAATTTTTGAATTGAATAAATCTTCATTTACCATTTTTTCAAGTTTAGCTAAAACATCTTTTTTATATTCATTAGGACATTTCAATCTAACTTCATCAGATAAATGAACTTTATTAAATGCTTCTAATAAATCAGTTAATTTAAAATTCGGATTTTTCAACTTATTTTTTGCAATAATTTCAATTAACCTGCATCCGGCGTAAATTGCATCATCATAGCCATAATATCTATCTTTAAAGAATGTATGACCGGACATTTCACCTGCTAAAAGCGCGCCTTTTTCTCTCATTTTAGATTTTATATAACCATGACCTGTTTTGGTCATAATTGCAACACCGCCTAGGCGCTCAATTTCATCATATAAAACTTGAGAACATTTAACTTCAGACACCACAATAGGCTTTTCGCCTCGTATTTTTAAAGTTTCGATTAAATCTTGCGCATAGATTAATAATAATTTATCTCCAGAAATTATTTCTCCGTTTGGGCCAATTGCGCCTATTCTATCTGAATCACCATCAAAAGCTATGCCAAAATCAGCATTGACTTCTTTAACTTTTTTTCTAATATCATCCAAAGTCTTAATATCAGAAGGGTTTGGATGATGATTTGGAAAACTTCCATCAGGCTCTGAATATAGCTCAACAACCTCACAGCCTAAATCACGATATAATTGAGGAGCAACAAGCCCTCCTGTAGCATTAGCACTATCTACAACGATTTTAATACCTTTACCTATTTTTCCAAACATATCTGAAATTTTTTGTTGATAATTTGAAATAATATCGTATTCATGGCAAAAACCATTAATTATTTGCCTATATCCTGTGCTTTTTTCTTGAAGTTCTATTGTTAATCTTTTTACCTCTTTAATTTGTTCTTCGCTCAAACTTTTTTTATTAAATGTCATTTTTAAGCCGTTATATTCGCTTGGATTATGAGATGCAGTAATAATCAAAGCTCCCATAACTTTTTTATCATCAGTTACATCAGAATCAATCTTTGCAAATTCGCTAAAATATCCCAAAGGAGTAGGCGCTAATCCTAAATCTACAACATTAGCCCCCATTGAAATAACCCCTTGAATTACCGCTCTTTTTAATTCGGGAGAATGGACTCTTGCATCCATGCAAACACTAAATAATAAATCACGAGCTTGTTTTTCTTGACCCATTTTTTTGAGTTCATCTAGAGCAAAAGCAACATAACCTTTAGCTGCACAAAAGAAGATTTCAGAATTAACTTCACTTGGAAAAATACCTCTAATGTCGTTTTTACCAAAAGCTTTTGTATTAATTTTGTTATCCATAAAATCTCCTTTATCATCTTTTTTATTGATTTTATTATATTATAAAAATTTGTTTATAGCATTTTTGTGGGTTTAATTGTATAATTCAAATATGGAAAATGAATACAAACTAACACAAGAGCAATTTGATAATCTTTTAAAGCTCTCAAATATTGAAATAGCTGTAGACACTCAAGAAAATGCGCAGGAAGTTATCTCAAGAGCATTAATTGCAATAGAGCGCAGACTAAATTATTTTAATGCGCCATTAAGCTTTTTTACTGCCGAAGTTACAAATGTTTTAATTGTTGATGATACAGAATTATCAATCTTCCAATTATCGGTTATGCTTGAAAAAATCGGCATTAATGTATATGTTGCAAGAAACAAAGAGGAAGCATACGCTGAATTTAAAAAGAAAAACTTTGATTTTCTTGTAATCGACCTTTATATGCCGGATTATCAAGATGGTTTTGAATTAATAAAAGAAGCAAACAGAATAAGAAACGAAGAAAATAAAGACTTTAAAGTCATTGCAATATCAGGAACAGACAATCCTCAAATTATTCAAGAAGCATATAAACTTGAAATTGATGAATTCATTCCAAAAGCTCCGCAATGGCATGAACAAATACTTAAATTCATTTCTAATTCCACAAACAAAGTAACAAACGAAGAATACACAAAATTCTATATAAATGATAATATTTGTTCGCTAACTTTATATAAAGTAAACAATGAAAAATACGTTGATAAAATTGTAAAAGAAGTAAATGCGAATGTTCTAACAGGTAAGAAAAATATTATCTTCAATATGGAGCATATTAAGATATTTTCAGATACTTATGCAAACCTATTTTCTGAAAGTTATAAAACAATAAGCTCAAAAGAAGGTTCTTTAATTTTAATTAAACCTTGCGAAGATGTAATAAAAGCGCTTGATTATGTATTTTTAACAGACGCTATTCAAGTATTTAATACAGTTGAAGAAGCGGTTGAATACATAGAAATGAACAACTTTACTTTCTAAATATCTTCGATTGAAACTTCAAGCTCTAAAACATTAAAAGAATAACCATTTAAATTTTTAATGAGCTCGCTTAGTTTTGTTTCGTCTTTTTGAGTTGTTATAAATGTTGTGCAGTCTTTTTCTTGAGCAATTTTTATTAATTTATTAATATCAGATTTTGTATATTTATGATGATCTTCAAAAATTATAGGATAAATCTCATAATATTCTTTTGCAAAATCAAAAAATTGCTTCGGTTGCCCAATTGCGCAAAAAGCAATCGCATGCTTCTCATTTATTTTAACATCAGCGCCTGTTTGAGAATTATATATTCGTCCAGGCTTCATTTGACAAAGTTTTGCAGGTTTATTAAAATTTTTAGTCCAAGCTATTGCTTCATCAAGATTTTCATCTCCTTTATTTACCAAAATTAATTCATCTGCTCTTTTTAATTCTGATATTGGTTCTCTTAAAGGTCCAAAAGGAAGAAGATGACCATTTCCAAAGCGCATTTTTGAATCTATTACTAATATTGTTTTATCTTTTTTAACTTTTCGGTTCGAAAAACCATCATCTAAAATAGCTATATCAATTCCATATTTGATAAGTGCAAAATCAATCGCCTTTTTTCTATTTTGACAAGTTATCACAACAACGTTATTATTTACTTTTTTTGCTATCTGAAAAGGTTCATCACCACACAAAAGACCATTTTCAAATTTTAAACCGCCATAATCTTTTATGACATTCGGTTCTTTATTTGAAAGTTTTGCACCATAACCTCTTGAAATTATTGCAACTTTCTTTTCTTTTGATAACTTATTTGCTAAATCAATAACAATAGGGGTTTTGCCTACTCCGCCCGTAGTCAAATTTCCCACACAAACAACAAAAGTATTTGTCTTTTTTTCTTTTAAAATACCGATTTTATAGAGTGTATTTTTAATATTAATTGCAGACTTATAAAAAAATTCTGCTATGCTCAAGAAAAAAGCCAGAAACAAATTCGGTTTTTTTCTTGAATAATGAATTTCTTGAAAGTATGTTTTTAATGTATCTGCCATAAAATTCCTAGAACATCAATCTAAATAATAAGAATCGTTTATTTAATTTTTCAGAGAATTTTTTAACATTCTTTGTGATAACTAAAACATCTTTTACGGTTGATCTTAGTTTTAATTTATCCTCATCTTCCAATTTATTATAATCATCCATAACTTTTGCTATATTTGTTGTAATAGATGATAAATTAGAAACGGTAGTTGTTATATCTTCTTTTAATTTTTCATCTTTAGTATATTCATTTATATACAATGAAATATCAGCTAAATTTCTTGATGTTTCATTTATATTAGCCATTATTTCTTCACTTTGCTCATCTTCTAAGATTCTATTTATATTTTCAGACATCTTTCCTACGGATTTAATGCTTGATACAACGTCATTTCTCAATGTTTCATCAGATATCAATTCATTTAAATTACAAGATAATTCATTTAAACTCTTGATTAAATCTTGTGATTGATTAGTCAATTCTTCCAATTCTTCTTTACTTGAATCAATCAATAATGCTGCTTTATCGAGTGTTGTATTTGCACTTTGAGTTAACATAGTAATATTTTTAACAGAAGTTTTAATTCCTCCGATAAATTCATCCGATAAAATTTCAGTTATTTTATCATTAGTTTCAAGCATTGCATGAGTTGCTCTAAAACCTAAATCCATAAAGTCTGACAATCTCATAGGCTCAATTACAGTATATTTTAAATCATCTTTTGGAGTTTGAGGAATTTCACCATCTAACATATACAATAAAATTTTATTGTTTTTCATTTTCATACCGATTGAATTTCTATCTAAAATTAACCCCGGTAAATCAATAATATATGTTAATTTTAAAACATTTTTTGTTTTCATTCTTTGTCTTATTTCAAAAGGTACTTGGATTTTTTTGACAACTTGAGCATCTACAACTTTACCTACTTCTTTTTCACCATCAGATAAAATCATATAAATTGGTGTATCTTTTTGAATTATAGTTACAGGACGATTTGTTTCAGAAAACACAACTTCATTTTTAGGAGGAGTAACTTCTAAAAATTGTTCGCCTATGATTCCTGATTGTTGAATTGAAATTAATGAAGCATAAGGAACTTTTACCCCTTTTTCTGTTATTACAAAACGAAGCTTTACATAGCTATCTTCTCCTTGTATAACAGGAGTAATTTCTTCAACTTGCCCTATTCTTAACCCCATCATCTGAACAGCAGACCCTGGACGCATACCGTTGACATCTTTAAACGCCAAGTCTATACGTTCTCCACCGGATAAACTTCTTCCTTTTATCCAAAGTACGGTAAATATCAAAATAGATATTGCAGCAAGCGTCAAAATCCCGACTTTTAATGATGAAGCATATTTTCTTTTCTTATTCATTTTATTTCCTTTATTTTTAAATCTATTTTGTTGCTATATTCATAGGCCCATGTATTGAAGCGGAAACAAATTGATTTGCATAAGGATTATTCCCATACAAAAGCTCTTGGACTGTTCCTGAAAATACGATATTACCTTGATATAACATAATTACATTATCTACCGCACGTTTTATTGTTGATAATTGATGAGTTACCACAATACAAGATGCATTTAATTCTTTTTTAAGATGAACAATATAATCTTCAATCATTGTTGATGTAACAGGATCAAGCCCTGCTGTAGGCTCATCATATAAAATTATATTAGGATTAGTTACAATAGCACGTGCAAAACCAACCCTTTTTTGCATACCTCCGGATAATTCAGATGGATATTTTTCCTCAATTCCTTCTAAACCTACCATTTTAAGCTTTTCTGAAACTATTTGAGAAATTTCATCTTGTGTATATTTTCCTCTAAATTCCGTTCTTTCTACTAAAGGAAAGGCAATATTATCGTAAACATTTAAAAAATCAAACAAAGCGCTATACTGAAAAGCCATCGCAACTTCTGAATTATCCGGATAAATTATTTCACCATAATCTTCGTACAAAATTCCTGCTATAATTTTTAATAATGTTGATTTTCCGCTTCCAGAAAAGCCAATAACACCAAGCGTTTGACCATTCTCAACCTTAAAAGAGATGTCATTCAATATTTTTTTATTATCAAAAGTTTTAACTAAATTTTTAATCTCTAATGACAT
>CALUZF010000023.1 GCA_944325165.1 Candidatus Gastranaerophilales bacterium | reverse complement strand
TGCTTGAATACAAACCACCCAAGCTAAAATTTTAGGAGTAAAAATATTATATTTTCCTTCGATTTTTGTTGTATAAAAGTGTCCTAAATATACAAAAAACAACGAAAATAATGTTCTTATAATTACTAGAAATAAAGGTGTTAATTCAAAACTTTTTGAGAGTGGAATTGCACTTAGACCCATTATAGCGTATGTTATAAATTTTAGTTTTTCATTCTTTTCTCTTAACATACGTTGAAAATATAGAAAAGCAATCATAGTTATAAATAATTGAACTACAAACCACATAGGGCAAGAAAGGTCAAATTGGTGTCCGTTTAAAAAAGGAGTTATGAAGAAATTTTTTAAACTTAATTCCATACCCCAGAATTTGCCTGTTAATTTTTCAAGCAAAATGGTTATAAGACAATAAAAAGCAGAATAGATAAAATACAATACTAATAAGCTTTTTATTCTTCTTTTTATATATTGATACACATTATCTAAATATTTATCTTTAAAAAGCATACCGGATATAAAGAAGAATAAAGATAATTGAAAAGAATATGGCGGAAACATATCAAAAAAGCGAAACTCTAGGTGTCCTGAGACAACTAAGATTATTGCTAATGCTTTTAAAATGTTTATTTTATCTGAAAAAACTTTATCCATATTTACCCTAAGATTAAGTTTAGCATAAAAAAAAATAATGGCTCATAAAAAGCCATTATTTTTATTTTTTATTCCCATCTAACTCTTATATAGCCGTTAGAACCACTACCACCTTGTCCATATTCCGAAGAGCTGTCTAAAACTCCGCCGCCACCGCCACCAGAGCCTCCAAGGTCGTTATTTGCGGCGTTATGACCTTTTGCGTCGTTGCCGTTTTCTTTACC
This sequence comes from Candidatus Gastranaerophilales bacterium, assembly GCA_944325165.1. Lineage (GTDB taxonomy): Bacteria > Cyanobacteriota > Vampirovibrionia > Gastranaerophilales > Gastranaerophilaceae > RUG14156. The sequence goes on along the minus strand of CALUZF010000023.1, from coordinate 14,946 downwards.
GCTTGTGCAAATATAATCTATATTTGTTGCAAGGCCTAATGTTCCGTATATTCCACCGCCACAAGTGTTAGCAGTACCTATGTATGAGCTTGCAACTCCAAACGGACTGCCTCCCATACCGCCTGAATATCCGTATTCAAAAATTGTTCCTGAGACGCTGTATCCGCTTTGTATATCTGTTGAGGAAGGAACACCCCCTCTTTTTCCGTTTTGTCCTTTGAAGCTTCCACCTGTTGGTGTTATGGTGTAGGTTGTAGCAGGGGTTTTGCTTTTTATTTTCATACCAGAAGTTGTTGATTCTGTTGCGCCTGTTTCGTTTATGTATCCGCTATTACCGCCTCTTCCTCCGATTAAGGATGTTTTTTCTGTTGAAGTTGGTATTTTTCCGCCTTCGCCTCCAAAAAATACTATATCATTATCACCAATTACACTCGCAGAGCCATTAAAACCATTTTGACCTGCAGAGCCACCTTGACCGCCACTGCCAACGGTTATTATTATTCTATCTCCTTCATTAACCTTGTATTCTATTTCATATTTTTGATTACTGTCATCAACTCCGCCTACTCTTGAGCCAGAACCGCCACCGCCTCCTGGAAGCGCTATTTTATATGTTATATCAACTTTTCCTTTTGCTCCACGGCCACCTTGATAAAAGTTGCTTGCAGAAGCTGCCCAATTAGGAGTAAAACCTCCGCCTCCTCCAAATCCTGCAGTGGTCGCATTTTGACCTTTAGCTAAATTTATTTCGTTATTGGTGGCTCTTGTGGTTGCACCTCTTGTGCTATCTAAATATAAATAACCCCCTGAGCTTGCGCCACCTTGAGTGATTGTTCCGCTGTTACTTACTCTTCCTCCATTTCCGCCACTTGAAGCAGTTCCTGCGCTACCGCTATATGATAATGTAGTACATGATGTAGCACCGCCACTGAATGCTGCTGATGCATCTGTTCTATATTTTGCATAACATGTACCCGAAGGGGTTGTGTTTCCTGCAGCAGTTCCATTTGTGTATGCTGCTCCATTCGCGCTTTCTGTTGCAGCATTACCTCCTAAACCGCCTTCAACATAATATGTTCCTAATTCAATTCCACCTCTTCTATGTATAACTTGGGTTGTACCTCCTTGTGAACCTTTTGTCCTTGCTGCTCCTAAAGCTCCTCCTGCGCCTATGGTAATTTCAAAAGTATCATTAGGCATTACATTTATAGTTTTTTTAATTATCGCGCCTGACGCTCCGCCAGCTCCTGAGTATCTGTTATATCTGACTAATGATTTTGCACATTTTACGGTTGCGTTATTGGTATTAGCGTCAACTGTGTCAATAAATATATGGCTGAAACTATTAAAATAGAGTCGGTTTCCATCAGCACTTGCAAGTGCAAAAGGAATACAAAAAGCATTTACGTTTCCGATACATGCTCCACCTTCTGAACAGTATGATACTTTAGGATTAGCGTTTGTATTATAATTTGATCCATCGCGGGTGCATAGATTTAATCCTGCTGATCCTGCTTCTATTGACCAAGTATCAATATATTTAATAACTTTTTGAAGCTCTGCATCATTTGGTAATCTATATCCTGTGTGGTTTGCACAATCAGATCCTCTATAAAATTGACATGCATTTTGAGCACCAACTAAAGTATATATTCCTCTATTTGTAGTTGCGAGAGCACCATTTGTGCTAGTAGAAGCTTGTGCTTGGTATGATACCTCGGAAGTTATGGGATTTTTATATCTCCATACACAGCTAACGTCTGTACAGGTTTCATTTGGGTTTAGCACTTTTACATAGCATGTAGAATTTGGAGAGCTATCTGGATCTAAAAATCCTCTCATATAACATAAATCAGTTTCATCTGAAGATCCTCTTATAGCAAGAAATTCATTAGATAAACAAGCTGAATTTCCTGTAGATTTACCGTTGCTTCCACCGCCACCGCCACCAGAGCCTGTTATTGAAAGAGTTATTTGATTTACGCCTTTTGGCACTGTCCAGGTTGATGTTGATGTAAAGCTTTTTGTTTGTTCGCTATAACTTGCGCCGGCACCTCCGCCGCCACCGCCTGCTCCTTGGATAAATAAGCTAGTTATGCCCGTTGGCACATCAAGGGAATAAACTCCAGGGTTTGTATATATTTCAAGACCTTTTGATATAACCTCAGTTACGGTTGTTTGAAGTGCAATATCCCTTTTTAGTTTTTTTGTTATTATAGGAGCTAATGCTGTCATGATAACAGAAATTATAATTATAGCGATTATAATTTCAATAAGACTGAAAGCGGATTTTTGCCTAATCTTTTTCATATTTTTCTCCAATTATTTTTTAAACGCAAAAATTTGCAAAAAAATATAGATTTTTTTGCATTACAAAACTACTTATTAAGAATAAACTCTAATTTCATGTTATTTTTTAAACTCAATACTAATAGTGATATATTACAATAGCTTTATATTGGTGTCAAATTATCGATGTTTATTTTTATAAAATTCATTCTCATAGTTTAAAAAATTGCTGAATATGTAAATCTGTGTATTAAAAAAGCACCCGATTGAGTGCTTTAAAGTTAAATAATTATTTTATATTTAGCGCTTTTTGAGTAGCTTTTAGTGATTCTAAATAGCAGTTTAGTTCATTGTCGTCTTTTGCGGAATTTAGGATTTGTAAAGCCTTTGCCATGATAGGATTTTCATTGATTTTGATTTGTTCTAAATCAAAACCGGCTTGCTCTAAAGTTAGCCCTAGTGCTTTTAGCAGTTTGTTTAAAGTTGTATATGTGGGAAAATATTTGCCGTTTTCAATTCGACATAAGTGTTTGTCATCAATATTTGCTTTTTCTGCTAACGCTTGTTGCGTTAAGCCTTTTGCTTTTCTTAGAGCCTTTAATCTTTCTCCGAAAGTGATGTTTTGTTTATTTTGTTTCTTGTTGCCCATAGCACCCTCTTTATTCTTTATTTTGTACTATTTTTGTATGTTGCAACACAACAAGAACGGCAATTTGAAATGATTAAATTATTGTCGCAAATAACACTTTATGCTAAACTAATTAACATGATGAAAGTTAGTGCAATGATTAATTCGACAATTATTTATATTTTGTTATTGCCAATGGCGACACCTTTTGAATATAAAATTTGCAATTTGGGTTGGAAACATATATCTCACAAACATAATGAAGCAAGCTATTAAAATGCTTGGTGTTCTTTAAATGGTGGTGTTGAAGAATTTATAAATAAAGATTTTACGAGGGTGGATTGTCTTACAAATACCCATGCAGTAGAGTTTGATTTTGCGGATAAATGGGCGCAAAGTTTAGGTCAAGCACTGCACTATAGTGTTATGACAGGCAAGAAACCTATGGTTGTATTAATTCTTGATGAGCCTTACAAGCAAATGATTTATTTTAAAAGAGTTCAAAAAATAGGCAAAGAGTATAAAATTGATACGGAATATGTTACAAATGATATATTAAAATTGAATAAAGAACAAAAATGTAGTTATTCTAAGTGTAAATGTCATAATAAATAGCGAAACTAAAAAAGCACCCAATCGGGTGCTTTAAAGTTAAATAATATGGACAGATATCATTAAAATTTAAAGACAAACTAATTAACAATTTTATGATAAAATAGTTACATAGGGGTAATTATGACTTTAGAAAACAAATTAGGAATAACTGATTCAACAGAGCTTTATAGAGTAGAAGAAAAAATTAGTAAACTTAAGGCAATAGAGCTTTTTGAGAACAAGGTTATTTACGATTTGAAAGTTGGAACATTTGAATCTCTCGCTTTTATTCACAAATATTTGTTTGATGAAATCTATGATTTTGCAGGAGAAATAAGAACTGTAAATATTGCAAAAGGTAATTTTAGATTTGCACCTGTTATGTATCTTAAATCTGCACTAGAGCACATTGACAATATGCCGCAATCTAATTTTGATGAGATTGTTGAAAAATACGTAGAAATGAATGTTGCTCATCCTTTTAGAGAAGGTAATGGTAGAAGTGCAAGAATTTGGCTTGATTTGATTTTTAAAAAAGAATTAGGGAAAGTTGTAGATTGGAGCAAAATAGACAAGGAAGATTATCTATTGGCAATGGAAAGAAGTCCAATTAAAAGCGTGGAAATAAAAGCCCTTTTAAAAGAAGCACTAACCACAGAAATCAGTAGCAGAGAAGTCTATATGAAAGGCATTGATGCAAGTTACCATTATGAGGGTTATGCTATTTATAGAACAGAAGAATTAAAGTAATGTCAATTTTAATTAAAGTAATAAAAAAATCCTGTCGTAATGACAGGATTTTTTGTTAATATGGCGGGAACGACGGGGCTCGAACCCGCGACCTCTTGCGTGACAGGCAAGCGCTCTAACCAAACTGAGCTACGCTCCCATCCATATTAAATTTTCATTTTAATTCTAACGATTTTAGAATTATTGAGCGTATACGCTCACTTGTTTTCTTGTTCTTCTGTAAGGTTCAAATTTAACTACGCCGTCAACTAAAGCGAACAGTGTATAATCTTTACCCATTCCTACATTGTTACCAGGATGAATTTTTGTACCTTTTTGTCTAACAATAATGTTACCTGCAACAACTTGTTCATTAGCGTATTTTTTAACGCCTAATCTCTTACTTTCGCTGTCGCGACCGTTCTTTGATGAACCTACACCCTTCTTATGTGCCATTTTTATTCTTCTCCTGTTGTTTCTTCACTTTTTGCTGATTTTGCAGCTTTTGTGTTAATTTTGTTAATCATAACACGAGTGAATTGTTGTCTGTGACCTTGTTTAACTCTAGTGCCCTTTTTAGGACGTTGTTTGTAAACAATTACTTTTTTAGCTTTGTCATTTTTAACAACGGTACCGTCAACAGTAGCAGAAGCTACATAGGGTCTTCCAACTTTTGATTTTTTACCGTTAACTAACATAACGATTTTGTCAAAAGTTACTTTATCATCAGCTTTAGCATCCAATAACTCGATATCAACATATCTGCCTTCTTCGAGTTTGTATTGCTTTCCGCCTGTTTCAACTATTGCGTACATTTGACTTGTGTCCTTTCTTTTAAGGAATCGCAGCTACAATGAGCATTTAGACGCGATCAACCTATCTGCATAAAATAATATAGCTAAGACAAAAATTTATGTCAAGAATATATTTACAAAACTTTTAAAATACTTTTATTCTGTTTTAAAAAAGTCTTTTGGTATTTTTTTATCTAGTAATTTTCCAAAATCTTCAAATGACATATCAAGTGCTTGGACTACTTTTGCTATTTTTGAAAAATATGCCTGCGAATAACCGTTTTCAATTACATTTAGCGATGATTTTGCAATGTCGTTTTCATAGCAAAAAATTGTGAATTTTAAGCCTTTTTCAAGACGCTTTTTCTTTAGAACATCCCCTACGGCTTTATAAAATTTTTCATCATTAGCTTGCATTAAATAAATAATAATGTTAAATTATAACAAAATATTCCATACGTCTGGAATATTTAAAAACAATATGAGGATATATGAAATCAAAAGCATTTACATTAGCTGAAATAATGATAGTCTTAGGGGTAATTGGGGTATTGACAGCGATATTATTGCCTGTTGCTTTACATTCTGCTCCAAATGAAAATGTCATGAAATTTAAAAAAGCCTATAACACCATAGGTACGGTTATAAGAGAGCTTGTTTCGTCAGATGAATATTATCAGGATGGAGACTTGGGAATAAGAAAAGACGGACAAATGATTGACGGAAAGCATGATGGTGATAATACTTATTTTTGCGAATCTTTTGCGGATGTTGTGTCTGCTAAATCGATTAATTGCCATGAAAGTTCTTCCATAAGTTATGACGGATATTTAAATATTAATGCGGATGGACAAATGAGCTCCTGGCTCGATAGAATAGAATCTTCCTTTGAAGGAAATTCAAGTTCATCCAGCGCACTTGATACCATGTGTTTAAATTCAAAAATTGATCCCGAAATAATTTTTGTTGACGGAGTTGCGTTTTATCAGCTTGAACCTGAATGTACATACGGTATAACAAGGGAAAACGTAAAAAATGCGAACAAATTTACCGAAGAAGAAAAAGAATTAAATTCAGGCAAAAGATTGTTTAATAATCCGGGGTTTTGGAATGAAAGTACTCCTTTTGATTCAATATATAAAGTTTTTTGTTTTGATGTTGATGGGGTTGATAGCGGTGAAGCTCCTTTTGGAATCGGCATTCGGGCTGACGGTAAAATATATAACGGAGCAAGAGCTCAAGAATGGCTTCAAAAATCAATTCAAGAAAAGGAATAATTATGACAAATAAAGAAAAAATAATTGCAATTATTTTTATAATTTCTATGTCGAGCGTTATAGTATCAGCTATTTATACTTTTTATCAAATTAAACCGAGTGGATACGAATTTAGAATTGATAGAGTTTTTAAAAATATCTCAAATAAAATAACAAAATTTATCTAATCAATTTAAGCATTTGTTTAATCGCATTTGATAAGCCAACAAACACAGCTTTTGAAATGATTGAATGACCAATATTAAGCTCACAAAGCTCATCTATTTCTTTCATTAAATAAACATTTTCATAATTTAGACCATGACCTGCATTAACTTTTAAACCAAGATTTTGAGCGTATTTTGCAGCGATTTTTAATTTTTCCAATTCATCTTTGTGTTCGCCTTTTTCAAAAGCATTAGAAAAAGAACCTGTATGCATTTCAATATAATCAGCTCCTATATAGCTTGAAGCTTCAACCTGTTTTATATCAGGGTCAATAAACATACTAACCAAAATCCCTTTTTCTTTTAAGGGTTTAATAAATTCTTTTAAATATTCCTTTTGAGAATATACATCCAAACCGCCCTCTGTTGTAATTTCTTGACGGCGTTCAGGAACAATACATACGCTGTATGGCACAATATCTAGCGCTATTTTTTGAATTTCTTTTGTTGCTGCCATTTCAAGATTAATTTTTGCGCCTAATTTTTTAACATTATATAAATCCCCGTCTTTTATGTGGCGTCTATCTTCTCTTAAATGCATAGTAAGAGCTAAAATATCTTCTTTTAGCGCTATTTTTGCAGCTTCAATAATGCTAGGTTCAACTCCGCCTCTGGCGTTTCTTAGAGTTGCTATGTGGTCTATATTTACTCCTAATTTCATAATTAGATAATACATCAAGAATAAAAAACAGAATAAAAAATTTACAAAATTTACATAAAATATCAAAATCTTATGTTTTGTATTATAATTTTTCTAGTATTACTAAACCCTAGGGTAACAAGATTGATTTGTCCAAAATGTAAGACTAAAGTGTCGAAAGACGACGCAATTTGTCCAAAATGTAAATTAAAACTTATTTTTAAATGCCCCAGATGCAACTCTTTAACAAGGCTTGGTTCTGTAAGTTGCAGTAGTTGCGGATATACTTTTGTTAAATTTTGCCCAAAATGCAAGAGCGCAAACTATGCTACAAGTTCTGTTTGCAGAAAATGCGGTTATGAATTTGAAAGTGAAACAGTTGTTCAAAATGAAGCTATTGAACAAGAAAAAGAAGAACAAAAGAAAAAAGTTATTAATTTATCTGAAACCAAGGCAATTCAAACTAAAATAAAACAAAATCAAGATGAAATAAAACAAGAAAAGCCGTTATTGTTCTATATTGATTTCATTAATCTTGAAAAAATATTTGAAAAATACAGCAAAAAAGAATTTGAACGTGAAGTAATTCAAAATATAAGAACAACAATTAAAATTGCATTTGGTTCTCAATGTGATTTTATTAATTCACATGTTGTTATGTTTAGATTTAATTACACAAAATCAACAAAAATTTTGGACAAAATCAATCAATTTGAAGAAGAATTTGCTAAGTTTAATCAAATTTTAGAGAAAAAATTAGATAGCGGTTTATCTTATAAATTTGCGCTAACAACAGAAGAAGAAGTCAAAGAAAACCCTGAAATACCTCAATTGAAGCTTGGTTCTGATAAAGATGTTATAGTTTCAAGCGGTACTTACGCAAGATTAAGTTCTGAATTATCTTTAATTAAAATTTCATCAAATTCATATAAGATGATTTTTCTTGATACAAAACCTGTTTTTGAACAAGCGCAAGATGTTAAATACGATAAAGCGCTTGAAATGATATTAGATAGCTTATCTGATAGTGCAAGTTTAATTCGTGCAATTTCTTTAAATGCCCAAAGAGGAGCAGGTAAAACCCATTTATTAAACGATTTATATTATAAACTTTATCGTTTAAAACCGGAAAATACCATAATTTTTCATGCTCAATGCAGCGCATTAACTCAAATTAGCCCTTATGGATTAATTCAAAGTTTCTTTTCAACTTTTTTCAATTGTCCTTCTGTTTTGAGAGAGGAATTTAATATCAATGGTTTTGAAAAGAAGGTTTTAGACAGATTGCAGCTTGAAAAAATAGATGAAGAAAAGCTTGAAACACTTGCTAATCTTATTTATCCTATGAAAAAGGATTTCTTCGAGAATATTTTAATAAATAAAGAAATTACATATAAATATTTAAAAGATGTTTTTGATTATATCAAGCAAAAGAAAAATGTTATTTTAATAATTGATGATTTTGACTTGATTGATGAATCTTCATACGGATTTTTAAAATATCTTGTTAATGAAAATTATTTTGAGCGTGATGCTAAAATTGTATTGGGATATAAAAATCAACATTCGATTTCAATGTATTTCCAAACAAATAAATTAAATAATAATAACTGTTTAAATATATCTCTAAGAAGCTTAAATACTTCAGAAAGCAAGATATTTATTAAAAAAGTTCTTGGTGAAAATTGTGATGTACCAAATGAAATATTATCCCATATTGCATATAATGCACAAGGAAATATCGCTTATATTGAACAAGTTCTTCAATATTTATTTGAGCGAAAAATTTTATTTGTACAAGATAAAATAGTCAAATTTAATAAAGAATTTATTGATGTTACAATTCCACAAACTTTGGAAAAATGTTTCTGTGAAAGATTGGAATTTTTAAAGAAACATAATGAAAAAGAATATATTTTCTTAAATGTTGCTTCTCTTTTGGGTGATAAATTGGATTATAGGCTTCTAGCAGGCATATTTCAATTAAATGAAAATGAATTCTTTGAAATTGTAGGTCTTTTAGAGAAAAAAGGTTACTTGAAGCGCAAAGTTGATGATATATATGGTTTTAAAAATTCATTGACTTGGTCATATTGCTATATAAAAGCAAAAGAGGAAGATTTAATCAAGGAAGACGCTAAAAAATTATTACTTGAATTAAATGATAAAACAATTTCAACACCACTAATTTGTCCTATTTTGGCTCAAATTATAGGTAATAAAGAGCTTGCATACAGTTTATGGACTAAAAATCTTCAATATGCCAGCTATATTGGCGATGTTAATATCTATGCAATGGCGCAAAAGCAAAGCTTGATTTTGTTGGAAAGCGTAAAACTTGATAGCTTTGAATATACAAAAAATAATATTTGCGAGCGTTTAGGTAAATTAATTTATGATAAAAATCCGCTTGAAGCTAGGGATTATTTATCTAATGCTATTGCTTCGGCGCAAAAAAATAACGACGCAAATAAAGTTATTGAATTATCCGGATATTTGGTTAAAAGTGCGTATTTAATTCAAGATTATACAGGTGTTGTTGAAATTGTAGATAACGTATTGAAATTTTTCAATAAATCGGATAAATCAGACAAAAAGGCTGTTATTGAATTACAAATGGCTTTAATTAAGACAAGAAAGCTTGAAGCTTTGTTAAAGCTTGGCTCTTGGCAAGAGGTTGCAAGTATTGTTAATAGCGAAGTTACACCGATTTTAGAAAGACATTTGAATTTCTTTTCAAAGCACAAATGGATTAGTCAGACAGAGATATTCTATGCTTGGATTGAGGCGAATGTAATTCTTGCTCAAAGCTATGCTCAACAAGGTTCTTCAACTGCATTTGAGCTTATAGCTGAGATTGATAAGGTGCTTCAAAAGGAAAAAGGTCAAAGAGTAGATTTTCTTAAAGTTAAGCTTGCATTTGCAGATGCTATGGCAAATACATCAAGAGGATATTTTGATGAATCGGATGTAATTTTGCAAGAAATAGTGAAAGATTGTGCTTATGTTATAGATACTCCGGATTTAGTCTGCGAGTGGAATATAATTAGTTTGATAAATAAAATTCTGAGATATGATTTTGATAACATTAAAGAAGAATTATTTGAAGCTACTACTTATGCAAATAATTGCGATAATGAAGTAGCGAAGAATTTTATTAAAACCCTTTTAGGTTATGTTTTATTGGAAGAAAAATCTTATGTTAAGGCAGTTGAAATTGCAACAGAAGAAATGCAATATTTTTCAAGCAAAAAAATTGCAATAGGTGCTTTAATTTCTTGGTATATTAGTGCTGCTGCAACATTAGCAAATAAAGCTGATACTTATTGTATAGAAATTTGCGAAAAAGCTGTAAAAATATGTGAAAATGCTCATAACAATAATTATTATTTCAAAATATTATTCCAAGAATTAACAGCAAAAGCATATTTGAAATTAAATGATAAAGAAAATGCTCAAATGTATTGTGATTTAGCTCTACAATGTGCTACAGCGCAAGAATTGTTGTATCTTCAAGTAAGACTTAATAACATGAAAGCTACAATAGCAAGAGAAACAATAGGCGAGCAAGCAGATAATAAAAAATATGATTATGCACAAAATACAATAAAATTGTATAATAAAACTATAGAGTTATCTAAAAAGTTAAATCTTAAAAATTACACTAAAAAAATTGAAAAAGAATTGACATCCTTTAAGGCGCATTGCCAATTAAATAGGATTATAGAGGATAAATAGGTAATGACAATAATAGAAACACCAAAACATTTATATTGTGATACACCTCCTACAATTTTAAGAAATAGAGAAGAAAAATTCAGAACAGCAAAAGATATACCATTTTGGCATGTAATTGCTCGTTTTGTATTTGATAAAATGGTGAAAGCAAGGTTTCATTCTCTGATGTATAAAGGGGCTGAAAATCTTGAAAAAAGAGATAAAACAAAAGCAACGATTTTTTATGTAAATCACAGTAATTGGTGGGATGGAATTATAAGTTATACCATTATTAAAGGAATTGTAAAGGGCAGACTTCGTCTTATGATTGAAGAGATGAACAGATTTCCTTTGTTTCAATATATCGGTTGTTTTCCGATAAATAAAAAAACTCCGCAAGATGCAATGAAATCCCTAAAATATGCAGTTAGTACTCTTAAAGATCCAGATATTTGTTTTTGGCTTTTTGCTGAAGGAATTATAAGACCTCCAAGGAATAAACCTAAAGTATTTCAAACAGGCATCGCTTATTTGATTGAAAAATGTGTTAAATTATATGGCGGTGTAAATATTTGTCCAATTAGCGTTGATTATTCTTTTTTAAGACAGGATAAGCCCGAAGTCATAGTTGAATTTGGGGAAGTTCAAACATTCCATGAATTTAATTATGACAGGAAAGAATTTTGTCATAATTTGAGTATTGAGTTTGAAAAATTCTGTGATAGACAACAGCAACAAATTTCAAAAGGTGATTTTAGCGGATATTGTTATTTATTTCATCAAAAATTGAGCTGGTGGCGAGATATAGAGCGCAGATTAAAAAATATCGGAATGAAAGACGATAATAAACAATAAATGGATGAAAATTTTATAAAATTTAATTTTATAGATAATTTTGTTAAAACCAATTCTCGATATCGTCTTGTTTTATCGGGGTTGTTGTCGCCTTTTGATATATTTTTGATTAAGTCATTGGTTGATAAAAATCAAAAAATTTTATATATAACATCTGACGAGCAAACAGCCCTAAAAGCTCAAAAAGACCTAGAAACCTTAGCTGAAATTAAAAGCGAAGTCCTTCCAAGCCAAGAAATAAGCTTATATAGTGAATTAGAAAAAAATTACTATATTTATCAAGAACAGATTAATATATTTTTAAATAGACCCAATGTTGTTTTTGCTCCTGTTAAATCGTTGAGCGAAAGGTTTAGCAGTATTGATTTTTATAAAGAAAATATAATTGAGTTCAAAAAAGATGAAAAGATTGATTATTCCAATATTGCAAAAAAATTAATTGAATTGGGATATAAAAGGACAACTAATGTTTCAGACATTGGCGAATTTGCTCTTAGGGGAGATATTTTAGATATATATGGACTTGATTATAACCCTGTTCGTATTGAATTTTTTGCTGATGTAATTGAAGATATCAGATATTTTAGCGCAAATACTCAAAAAAGCTTTAAAAAAATAGATTCTGCAAAGATTTTACCTTTATATAAATTTGTTTTAAATGAAGAAAATAAAGAAAGATTTATTCAAAAAATTAAATCAACCAAAAAGGATGATGAATTTACAAATCAAATTAAAAATGAATTGATTGAAAAAATTGAAAATCAAGGCTATTTTGAAGGCATTGAATATTATATAAATGATATTGTTGATGATACAATTTGTGCTTTGGATTTTTTTGATGATTATATTTTGATTTTTAAAGAATCAAGCCAAGTTTTATCAAAATATAAAAATTTAGATGAAAAATTTAATCAAGAATATAATGATGCGATTTCAAATAACCTTTTGCTTCCTTTGGATAGATTAAATCATACGACATTGGACGATTTTCAAAAGAAAATTAAAAAATTTAAATCAATAGGTTTGGATAATTTTTTAGAAGATGATTATGATAAAATCATCGAGTTTGACCTTTCTTTGCCTCCAATGTTTTCTTGTGATTTTGAGAAAATAGATAAATTTATAAAAAAATATTTAAATGAAAATTATAAGATATTTATCTGTACAAATTTTCCAAATAGATTAAAAGAAATTTTTGATGAATTGGAAATATTTTCCGATGATATTTATTATTATTCTGATATCTCTTGCGGCGGGGCGATTTGCGAAGATGGTAAAATATCTGATTTTAAGATATTAATATTGTCTGATAAAGAGTTGTTTAATCAAAGAAACAGGGATATAACAACCAAGAAATATTATTCAAATAAGCAAACTCAAGATTATATAGATTCTATTAATGATATAAAAATAGGAGAATATGTTGTCCATAGTATCCATGGAATTGGTATATATAACGGCATTACAAAGCAAACTATTGATGATAATCAAAAAGATTATCTTGAAATTCAATTTCAAGGTTCAGATAAGCTTTTTATGCCTGCTGAACAAATTAATTTATTATATCGATATAGAGGCTCGGGTTCAGCTAAACCAAAATTGTCTAAAATGGGCGGTAGCGCTTGGGAGAATACAAAAGCTAAAGCAAAAAAAGAAGTTGAATCGATAGCATACGATTTATTGGATTTATATGCAAAGCGAAAAATGGCCCATGGTATTGAATTTGAGCCGGATTCAAATTGGCAATATGAAATGGAGGAAAATTTTGAATACACAGAAACTCCGGATCAAATGAAGGCCATAATTGAAACTAAAAAAGATATGGAAGAAAATAAGCCCATGGATAGGCTTATTTGTGCTGATGTTGGCTTTGGCAAGACAGAAATTGCCCTAAGGGCGATGTTTAAAGCGGTAATGTCGGGCTATCAAACAGCACTTATTGCTCCTACTACAATTTTAACTATGCAACATTATGAAACAATAAAAGAAAGGTTTGAGCCTTTTAATGTTAAAGTAGGTGTTCTAAACAGGTTTTGTTCAAAAAAAGAACAAAAACAAATAGTTGAAGATATTAATGAGGGTAAAATAGATGTCGTTATTGCAACACATAGATTGCTTTCAGAAGATATTAATTTTAAAAAATTAGGATTATTGGTAGTTGATGAAGAGCATAAATTTGGGGTTCGCCATAAAGAAAAATTGAAAAAATTTAAGGAAAATATTGACGTATTATCACTTAGCGCAACGCCTATTCCAAGAACTCTTAATATGGCTTTATCAGGTCTAGTTGATTTATCTGTTATAAATACGCCGCCTAAAAATAGATTGCCTATTAAAACTTATGTTGGCGAATTTAGTGAAACTTATGTTAAAAACGCTATAAATCAAGAGCTTCAAAGGGATGGACAAGTTTATTATTTGTATAATAGAGTTGAAACTATAAATAAATTTAAAGAAAAATTATCTGAAATTGTACCAAATGCAAGAATAGCAATAGCGCATGGTCAAATGCCCGAAAAACAATTAGAAGAAGTGATTTGTGATTTTGCAGCCAGAAAATATGATATTTTATTATCTACGACAATTATTGAATCCGGTCTTGATATACCAAATGCAAATACAATGATTATTCATAATGCTGATAATTTTGGTTTAGCTCAATTATATCAATTAAGAGGGCGCGTCGGAAGGTGTGATAGACAAGCGTATTGTTTCTGTTTTTATAAAAAATCAAAAGAATTAAATGAGCAGGCAAGGAAACGATTGGAATCTATAAAAGATTTTTCAAGTCTTGGAAGTGGTTATCAAATAGCGCTGAGAGATATAGAAATAAGAGGGGTAGGCAATATTTTAGGAACTCGTCAACATGGGCAAATGGTGAATGTTGGTTTTGATACTTATTGCAATTTATTATCTGAATGTATTCAAGATATTAAACAAAAACAGAATAAAAATCCTTATGAACAAAATATAGTGAAAAAACAAGAGCCTGCCATTGTTGATATTAACGCTGATGCTTATATTCCTGATGAATGGGCTCAAACTTATGAACAAAAAATTCTTGAATATAAGAGATTATCTGATGTTTCAACAGTTGCAGAATTGGAAAATATGGAGCTTAATTTAAAAGACAGATTTTCAAGAATACCAACTTGCGTTGAAAATTTGATTAAATTAATTAAATTAAGAATTTTAGCAACAAGTGCAAATATATCAA
>CALUZF010000022.1 GCA_944325165.1 Candidatus Gastranaerophilales bacterium | reverse complement strand
TTTACCCTAAGAACTCTTTTTGATGCGGATAAAATTAAAGATTATGTTTCTAAAAATAATCCTCAAAAAGCGGTTGTTATAGGTGGTGGTTTTATTGGTGTTGAGATGGTTGAAAATCTTGTTCATCTTGGACTTAAAACAACGCTTGTTGAAATGAGAGATAAAATTTTAGCACCTATTGATATTGAGTTAACCTCAATAGCTCAAAATGAAATAAGAAAAAATGGAGTTGAGTTGATTTTATCAAATGGTGTTAAAAGTATTAATGAGTTTGAAATTGAGCTTATAAAAGGAGAAAAAATTCAATATGATATTTTGATTTTGGCGCTTGGTGTGAAGCCTGAAATTGAATTAGCTAAAAAAATAGGGCTTGATGTAAATATTGGAATTAAAGTTAATGATAATATGCAAACATCTGATGATGATATTTGCGCAGGTGGAGATAGTGTTGAAACAAAGAATTTTGTTTTGGATAATTATTCTTTAGCTTTATTGGCAGGCCCAGCTAATAGGCAAGGAAGAATTATAGCAGATAATATTTGCAAAATTAATTCTGTTTATAAAAAGACTCAAAATACTTCCGTTGTAAAAGTTTTTGATTATACGGTTGCATGTTGCGGGGTTAGTGAGTTTTTATTAAAAAAAGAAAATGTTGTATATAAAAAAATATTGATATTTAATAATTCACATGCATCCTATTATCCTAATTCGCAGATGAATTTATATGAGTTGCTTTTTGATGATAATGGTAAAATCCTTGGAGCTCAAGGGATAGGAAAAGATGGGGTTGAAAAAAGAATTGATGTAATAGCTTCAATTATGAGAAATAATGGAGTAGTTCAAGATTTAATCGATAGTGAATTATGTTATGCACCTCCTTATTCATCAGCAAAAGATGCGGTGAATATTTTAGGGATGTGTGCCGATAATGTTTTAAGAGGATATTTAAAACCTGCTTATTTTGACGATATAAAAAATTCATATTTAATTGATGTAAGATTGCCTGAAGCATATAATTCAAATACGATAGATGGCGCTATAAATATTCCTCTTGCTCTTTTAAGAAGCAAAATTGATGAAATCCCAAAAGATAAAAAAATTCTTTTATTCTGTGAAACAGGGTACACAAGTTATTTGGCTTCAAGAATATTATTGCAGAATGGATTTAGCGAAGTTTATTCTATGATGGCAGGCATGAAGTTATATAGGGAGTTGGTTCAAGATTTAAGAATAGAGAAAGTATATGCTATTTAATTTTTTATAGCTTTATTGTATAAAAAATTAAATTTTGCATTTAGGTATAATTTTTCTATATTAAAACTGTGATTTTGAGGTTTATTTTTAATAACAGTATATAGCGCTGATGTTATTACTAATAACATTGAAATCGTCAGACAAATTGATAATATTTTTTCTTTTTTATTCATAACTTTCCTTAATCTTCTTGTTCTTGAATATTTTTATTCAGCCATTCTTTAGCTCTTGCACCTAATAAGAGTTTTCCATCTACTCTAAGTCCATAGCCAAACGGGTCTTCGCCTTGGTCTGCACCATCTATATCTATACATATAATTGAATATACTGTAAGTAAATTGTTTCTTTTATAAGTTGTAAATATTCTTTCACCTACTTCAGTACATCTGTTTTCTTCTTCATACCAATTGCATCCGGCTTCTTCCTTGTGTCGAATTCCAAGTGGACTATGAGGCCAAGTTTGGTAATAAACAATACCGTTAGCATCAACTATTTGTTTTTTTATTCCTGCCATATTGAATTCTTTGCATTTTAAATCAACTACTAAATCAGCTTTTGTATATGTTGTTTGTCCTGTTGTAGAATCATATTTTCCAAAAGTATCGTCTTGCGTTATTCTAAGCCAAGATACTGTAGCGCTTGGATATACATCATCCATTTCATAGCAATGACTTTCTTTTAATGACATCATATCCGCAAATGCGGAACAAAAATATTCATCATCACCTTCGTGTGTCCCATCTAATACTGTTCCATCGGGTTTTGCTCCCAAGTCTCCTGGCATAAAATATTCTTCGCTTGAAGCTAATTCTCTAATAATATTGCCAAGATTTGTGTTAGCTTTTTTGAATTTCATAATATTTTCATTGGGCATAGATTGATAAGCAACAGGGAGTAATATAGCAGTTAGAATACCAATTATTGCTAACACAATCATAATTTCTGCCAACGTGAATGCTTTTTGATTTTTCATAACTTTAAAAACTATATTTTTATATCTAAAATTTAAAATATAGTATTTAAAATAACATTTTTTATATTCAAAATCAATAGAATAATGTGAAAATTGTCTTTATTATAAATATATGTTTATTGATTCCAAAATAAAAACAATTTTAGGTTCAAATATTAAGACGTTGCGCATTAAATTTTCTTTAACTCAAGAGCAATTAGCAGA
The DNA here is from genome assembly GCA_944325165.1 of Candidatus Gastranaerophilales bacterium. GTDB lineage: Bacteria > Cyanobacteriota > Vampirovibrionia > Gastranaerophilales > Gastranaerophilaceae > RUG14156. The sequence goes on along the minus strand of CALUZF010000022.1, from coordinate 13,589 downwards.
GATGATTGAAGTGCAAGCGCAAACTATAGCAAAAATTGAAACCGGAAAGCTTTTTATGTCGAGTGAACTTTTGGCTAGGTTTTGTAATTTTTTTAAAGTTAGTCCTGCAATTTTATTTACTGAAAATTTGCGAATAATACAAGATGAAAATGTTAATTATTTGTCTAGAATAAATAGTTTATTGCCTTCTTTTGATGAAGCTAAATTGAGGGAAATTTACAATATTTTATTGGCTTTAAAAAAATAATATTATTTTTAAAAAACAGCAAAAAATATTTTTTTGAGTTTTTTATTTATGTGAACATGGGGTGTTGAAAGTGATAAATAATATTTTTTTAACAGGGGTTAATCCTTTTTTTAATCAAGCAAAAAAAACACACCTAGATAAGCAAAATAAAATTCCATCTTTTGAGCTTTCTTTTTTAGGTGTTAGGGATAGTGTTTCTATAAGTAATAATTTAGATGATAAATTGTCTTTTGAAGCATTTAATATAGCCAGATTGAGAACAGGTATAGTTTCACTTGAAGATTTAAAAGATAATATTAAACCTGAGAATATGTTGGGAAGCGGTATGAATAGCGTAGTGTATAATTTTAATTCTCCGCTATTAAAAGGCTGGGTGTTAAAAGTTGACAAAAGACCTTTTTTGAAAAGCAAAAGTGATGTTTTTAAAAAATCAAAAGATGTTTTTGGCTCTAAAAATATGGGTCAAGAGATTGCAACAGTTGGAGATAGATATAAAATTTTAAAAAAAATAGAAGGTAAAGCCCATTCTGTTTATGATTGGTCTTATCATGTTGACAATTATAGCAGGGTTACAAGACAAGAAGCACTTGAGTTTTTGGATTCAATTGCAAAAATAGCTGATTTTCAACAAAATAGTTTCGATGATTACGCTGATAAACTTTCCTTATTATCTAAAAAAGGCTATAAACAAGATAGTATCAATCCTAATAATATTTTGATTAATTATGATAAAAAAGAAATTCATGTAATTGATTTTTTAAGACTGATGATTCTTCGCATATTAATACAGGGTATGATTTAGCCTTTTCGTTGTTGGATTTTTTGTTGTTTGCTAAGTTCTTTGAAAAATTAAACGACGGAGAGCAAAAAGAATTTATTAATTGTGCAAAAATTATAATTAATAAATGCAAAAAAGCTTCATTAAAAAAAGGTGTTCCTTGGGATGAAGAAATTTATCTTAATTTTTTAAAAAATGTTGACAAGTGTTTTGGAGCTGCTCTTGCTGATATGGGTGGTGATTGTACTACAAGATATAAAAAATTAAAACAATTATTTTATAGTAAACATTAATATTTAAATGGTTTCGTTGATTTTGTATAAATCAGTACCGCCTGTGGCTTTATAAAGTCCTATAGTTGAAATTATTGAGTTGATTTTATTTGAAACTTCATTTTTTTTTTTTTGCGGACAAATATGTTTCTTTGGCATACAAAACCTCAAGATTACTTGCAGAGCCAATTTTTTCTTTGTCTTTTACAAGAGCGTATATTTGCTTTTGAAGTTTTAAACATTTTAAGCTTTTATTGTAATTTTCAGAAGCTTCCTTGTATTCTGTAAGTCCTGTATTTATTTCTTTGATTCCTTCTAAAATGGTTTTCTGATAACTGTTTAGAGCTTCTTCGTATTCAAATTTTTTGAATTTTAAAAGTGCGATTTTTCTTCCGCCAGCAAAAAGGTCTAAAAAAGGTAAAATTCCAGCACTAAACATTTGTGATGCTGAATTAAAAAGAGTGCTGAGTTGATAAGCGTTTAATCCGATTTGTCCGAAAATTATAAATTTTGGTAAAAATTCTCTTTTTGCTACACTTACGTCAAATCCAATGCGTCTAATATTTGCTTCTTCTTGTATATAATCTGGGCGGTTTTCTATGATTTCTGTACTATATTCAAGCGGTATATTTTTTAATACTGTTAAATTTTCGTATTTATTTCTGTTGATTTCATCTGCTGAACTTGCAAGATAGACTTTTATTGTATTAATTTTAATGTCGGGTTGGTTGGAAAATCTGCTTGGAAGAAAAAGGTTTTTGAAAATTTTTATAGGAATATTTACTATTGGTTCTCTAATTTGCGCGATGGCTCCAAATCTTAACATAATGGTTTTAGGAAGATTAATTCAAGGGATTGGTGGAGGGCCTATGACGCCTGTATCGCAAGCAATTTTGTTAGCGGCATTTCCTGCTGATAAAAAAGGGATTGCTATGAGTCTTTATCTATGCTTGTTCAATCTCGCTTGATGGCTTATGTTGATGTGTTTGAAACCTTTGCTTTAATTGCGTTTTGTTTAATTCCTCTTGCTTTTCTTTTTAATATTAGTGTAAAAACACAAAAATATAACCTTGTTGAAAAGGTTTCAAAACATAGACATGATGAAACGATTAAATATTAATTTAATTAAAATAAAATAAAAAGACTTCCGAAGAAGTCTTTTTATGGTGGAGCTGGTAGTCTAGTTAGCATTATTCTCCTAAATCCTAATAGGATTAACCTTTTGTAATATAGAGAATCATAAAATATCTTTATGCTAAAATTGTAGTGGAGGGTTATTGTATTGAATTCGGTAAAAACTCACTACGAAAAAACTTCAGCTGACTCAAAAGAAATTGGTTTTGACTTTCAATACTTGTGTTTTATTAGCAAACTTCTCGATTTAAACATAAACCAAAAAATTACTTATGAAGAAAAGGATGATATTCATATAGAATCTCCTAATGGTAAATTAACGCTAATACAAGTCAAACATTCTATTCAAACAAATATTGATGGAGAAACTAAAAATCTAACAGAGTTAGATACAGATTTATGGAAAACTTTGTACAATTGGACTCAAGTAATTACTGACCCAATTGATGGGCGAAAAAATAAAAAAGAACAACTTGAATTTCTAAAAAATACAAAGTTTGTTTTGCTTACAAACAAAAATATAGCAACAAATCCTGTGTTGTTAAAAATTAAAAATTTTAAAGATAAGTGTATCAAACCAAATGAATTCAAAAAATATTTAGAAGATCTTAAAAGTACAACTACTAACTTAGAAATTGTTAAACACATTGAGACGATTTCTAAATTGGATAAAAATGTGTTCAACTCTTTTATAGATAGCATTTCTACGGAACAAGCTAAAACTAGTATTATTGAAGAAATAAAACAAAAAATTAAAAACAAAATGATTAAAGATACAAGAGTTATTGATGTTTTTTGCGCAATATATGCCAAATTGAAAGTAGATTTTTTTGAAAAAGTTCATAAAGGTGAGAAACAAAGTATTTCATATGATCAATTTCTTAAAGAATATACTCCGATTTTTGAAAATTTTAAAACTACATTTCTTCCATATCGCATATTCAATCCTGTTCTTCCTGAAAATTTGCAGGAACAATTTTTTTTGCAAGAATTAGTTGAAATCGGTGATATTGGAGTAAATGATATAGAAGAAATGGCTGATTATACGGAATCCATGTTAAACTTGAAGATGAATCTAAATAAGTGGTATGAAGATAACGAATTAACGCAGGATGAAATTAAAAGATTTCATGAAAATGCTTATTTAATATGGAAAAACAGTCACAAAGAACATCATATTAATTCTATTTTAGATAATGACAATCAAGAAGCATGCTCTTGTCTTTTTGATTTAAGAAAAAAAATACTAAAAGTAAAACAAACAGAACTTGAAGTTAGTCCGAGTAATGGTGAGTTTTATTATTTGGCAAATGAAAAAGAAATTGGTTGGAAAAAATATTGGCAAACAAAGTACAAAAAATAAATAGTTTTTCTTCAAATGAAATTTTAACTGCAGTTACAATACTTGCTGTTTTGAAGCATTGTAGTGCATTGGAAATAACTAAAATTTTATTGATTGAACCTTTATGTAGTTATAACAAATTAATTAAAAAGCTTGCAAATAAGGGAATGCTAATAAGAAGTATTGAAGAATTGATTATCAAGAGTGATTTCAACTTGGCAAATTTCAGCAAAAAATTTGAAGAATATATGCCAATTGGGATAAATGCAATATTTTTACTTTCTCGTATGAATTTAGTAAAAATGGTTGGTAATAAAATAATTTTTAATGGTAAGTTTTTTAATTTTGAAGAAAAAACTCTTGGAGAAAAAGCAATTACAAGAATAAAAGCATCTTCCAAATTATCTAATATATTAAAAACAACAAGTTGTGATGATATGTATTTGCATTTAAGGGTGGAACTATGAGATTTAACATTAATAGAGTAGTTTTGTGGTTAGACAATAAAGAAAAACGAATATTAAAATTTAAAAAAAACAAAGTCAATGTAATAACAGGAAATAGTAAAACCGGAAAAACTGCGATATTAGAAATTATTGATTATTGTCTATGTAGTACAAAACCTCATATTTCAGAAGAACATATTGGTGAACATGTTGATTGGTATGGTCTAGATTTTAATATTAATGATAAACATTATTTTATTGCTAGAGGTAATACAATATTAAAATCAAAAGAGTTTTATTATTCTTCAACAGGAATAGAGCCAGAAGAGCCAAATGCCAATATGGGAATGAGTGAATTGAAAGAAGTTCTCGAAAAAGAATTTTCAATTAATAAAAATACAGTTATTCCTTTTGGAGGTAAATTCTTAAAACAGAATTCTAAAATTTCTTTTAGATATTTTTTAATGTTTAATACAATTTCTGGAGATATTATTGAGCATAGCAAGGTATATTTTGATAAACAGCATGATGATAGATATAGGGAAGCATTGCCTAGAATTTTTGACATAGCAACAGGAATTAGTACAATTGAAGATATTTTACGAAGAAATGAATTAGACAGATTAAAACTTGAATTAATAAAACAAACTAAAGATAAAAATTTAATTTTAAATACTATAGAGAATAGAGATTATGAAGTAAAAAAAATAATTCGACAAGCTGTAGAATCAAAACTATTAACCTCTAAAATAGATAATGAGCAAGCTTGTATTGAAGAGCTTAAAAATATTATCGAAACTTGCGCTCTAGAAAAGGTGTTGTTAAATGATTATAGTGAACAGTTGGAAGAGTTAAAACTTGAAAGACAAAATTTAGAAATACAAAAACAAAAACTAACTAAATTTAAAAACAGATATAATAAATATAAAAAGAGCTTAGAAGAGCAAAGAGAATCTTTAAAACCAATCGAATATATCAAAAATAATTTTGCTCAAAATATTCAAGAAGAGGAGTACTTAGCATTCATAAATATGCTAGAACAAGATTATATAAATATAAGAGATACAATAAGAAAGAAAATGCCATTTGAATGTGGAATAGAAGATAGAATAGAACAAATTGAAAAAAATATTAAAAGTCTGGACAGACAAATTGATTTAATTCCACAGTCTTCATATATAGCAATTGATGATAGAATAAGGTTAGTTCTTCTAGGAGAAATAAAAAATAAATTTATAGAATTAATTAATAATAATATTTCAACAGAAATTATTGATAAACAAATAGAACAAACGGAAAATAAAATAGAAGAGCTAGAAGGTAAATTAATTGATTATGAAGATAGTAAAAACAAACTAATTCAAACTTTAAATGACTATATTCAGACATATATTGTAACTGCTAAAAATTCACTAGATATATATGGTGATTATTTGTCAGATTATGATTATAAAAATAAAATCCTAAAATTAAGAAAACCTAAAAGTACTTCACCTGCAAATATTTCAAGTAGTTCAGACCATATGTATATGCATCTTTGTTTGTTCTTGGGCTTGCATGAATTGTTTTTGGCTAATCAATCAAAATATATTCCATCATTTTTGATAATCGATCAACCAACTAGGCCTTATTTTGTGAATGAAAAGCAAGAAAATTTAAATAACATAAATTATTTAAAAACCGAAGAAAAATTATCTCCAAAAGGTGATTGGAATAAAGTTATAAATATTTTTTCTTTACTTGATAAATTTATGGCTAATGCAAGACAAAATAATTTTGATTATCAAATGATTGTTTTGGAACATGTTTCAAAAGAAGCGTGGACTGGACTTGATAGTATTCATCTAGTAGAAGAATTTGATGGAGAAAAAAATGCTTTAATTCCTCCAGTATTATGCAAAGACAAACAATGATACAAAATAAAAAAGATTTTTAATTAATAATTTATGCGCAGTAAAGTTGGCTATTTATTTAGATTTTAATCAGATTTTTAGTTTCAGTATGGGATTATAAATGGGAATTTTTAATACGTTAATGGGAACCTTATGGGAATTTTTTATTTTTAACCTTAAGAGTTCAATGGTAACGATAATAAACGACAATTAAAATATTTATCCAATAAACGTTAATTTATTCATTTATTAATACCCTTGAAAAAGGGGCTTATATTTTATTAAGAAATATCGGATAATCTGGTTAAATCAATAAATTAATTTTTCTTGTTCACTCCAAATTAAAGTTTTAATTGTAAATAATTTTGATACAGTTAAATCTTTAGGTTGCGTTCCGTTTAAAATATCCGTGATGATTTTAGGTGATAAAAATCTCAGGTTTAAAATTTGTTTTATGTAACTATTGTCTTTTAGACTTTCAAGATTTTGAATTTCTTTTGTATTTTTAACAGTTCCATTTAGTAATAAATTATTCCAATAGTAACTTTTAATAATTGCTTTCACTAAACATTCATTTATTGACACATTTTTTTGGTTGCCTATTATTAATTTATTACACCCTTTTGATGTTCCTGTCGAAAATTTAATTTCATTTTTTAACAAGATTAAATTATTGTTTGCATTTAATTCATTTATATTTTCAACATTATCAATTAAATTATATAAGACTTTTTTAATGTTCTTTTCTGATAAATAAATTTCAATCCAATCTTTTGAAATAATTACTTTATCAACAATTAATTTTATATAATCTGCCCTTTTAAAATCAATTGTTTTTAATGTTTCAATTATTTTATGTTGCTTTAAAATATTTAATTCTGAAATAAGTTTTTGAATTGTCTTTATGTCTCGAAAATATTGAATTATAGCATTGCAAACATATTCTTCAATTTCTTTAGCAGGAAGTTTTGAAACAGAGCCAGCTTTATCTTGTTCTAATTTTGAAATTGCTTGACTAATATAATATCGATATTTCTTTTTTCGTGTTTTGCTATGACTTGGTGTCATTCTGTTGTTGTTATCATCAAATAACTTTCCTGCTAACAATGAATTAAAAGAGGAATATTCTCTATCAATGTTAATTTTGTTATGTTCTAACAATTTTTGAACAGCACTAAAGAGTTCTGATGTTATAATTGCTTTGTGTTCACCATCGTAGATATTATTTTTATGAACAATTTTCCCAATATAAATTTGATTTTGTAAAATATGGTATAGTTGTCCTTTTGCAAAATTTAAGTTTGTCTGTGTCTTTATATTATGTTCTTGTAAATATTCTTTCAACTTAGGAACACTTTTTAAGCTTAAATATTTATCAAAAATTAATTGTACAATTTTTGCGTTTTCTTCATGAATTATCAATTTTTTATCAATTCTTTTATATCCTATTGGAACTCTACCTCCCATCCACATTCCTTTTTTCTTGGATGCTGCAATTTTATCTCTAATTCTTTCTCCAGTAACTTCTCTTTCAAATTGAGCAAATGATAATAATATATTAAGAGTTAATCTTCCCATTGAAGTTGTCGTATTAAAATTTTGTGTAACTGAAACAAAACTTGAATTGTGGGTATCAAATAATTCAACTATTTTTGCAAAGTCTAACAAGGAACGTGTTAATCTGTCTACCTTATAGACAACAATAATGTCAATTTTATTATTTTTTATATCATTAAATAAATCTTGTAGTGCTGGTCTTTGTAGGTTACCTCCAGAATATCCGCCATCATTATATTGTTTTTCAATTAAAACCCAACCTTCATGTTGTTGTGATTTTATGTAAGCTTCACAAGCTTCTCTTTGTGCATCAAGGGAATTAAAATCTTGTTCCAATCCTTCTTCTGTAGATTTCCTTGTGTAAATAGCACATCGAAATATTTTCTTAACCATTTTTTACTCCAAAAAACACTTTGCCATTCCATCTTGTTCCGGTAATTTTATTTGCAATTGCAGAAAGGCTTTTATAAATTTCACCATTGTATTCAAAACCTTTTTCAAGAACTGTTACTTCATACTTTTTGCCTTTGAATTCTCGAAGTAATTTTGTACCTATATCAACACAATAAGTTTTTGTCGATTTAATATCTTTATTAATAATACTTTTATTTTTTTGATACTTCTGAATAAGTTTATTAATTTGTTTTTGAATAGATAAAGGTAAACCCCCATATTTATCGACTTGTTTATTATAAATAATGTATTTTATCAAAAAACTTCTGCTAAAATATGGAAAAGGAGCCTTCCCAAACATTTCTTGAAAGTGTTCAATAAGCTCCTTTTTGCTAAATTCACTATATTTTATTTGCATATAATATTCCATTGAATGTATTGCTCACTCAAAGGAATATCAAAGTCAACTAGTTTTTTGATAGTTGTCAAAGAATTTTTTCTTGTGCTCATAGTCAGATATGCTAAAATATAAATCAATATTATTTTTAGGAATTGGTTTTCCTGTTGATAATTGATGTACAATATTTTTTGCAATTACATCTCGTTTGTACATACTCTTACATTTACCATCTTTTTGTATTGTTATTTTTTTATCAAGCTCTTCTGATAAAAGATCATGTGCGGATTTACCTTTTTTGGACTTTCTGCCTTTGGGGTTTCCCTTGTTGCCTTTTTGAAATCTGGTATGCTTGGGAGGATGTTTGTAACCAACTTTATAATCTGGATCAATATCTTCTTTTTCGAGATCTTCATTATTTGGCTCTTTGTTATTTGTATATTCTTGCCTGTTTTCTTTTGCAGAACCAAGTTTTTTACCCAATTTGCTTATCAGTGCTAAAACTAATTCTGCATCTAGAGAATATTTGCTGCACATTAAATCGAATTGTGCTTCGTCAATTCTTGGAATTATTTCGTTAATAAAACAGGTACACAATGGAAAATATAATTCTACATATGCTTTTACTAAATTATTGTATTTTTGTTGCCAATTATTTTTTCTTGCTGTTTGTTTTTCTGCCATATTTTTTTACCTCTTTCAATAATGTTATTTGTTGTTTATAAAAGTTTTCAAAAAAATCTAAGTCAAAGAATCTGGATAAGTTTCCGTATTGTTCTTTGCTGATTCGTTTTACATATTTTATTAATTCGATTTTGTTTTTATATAAATCAATGTAATATTCTGTGATATTTTTTTCTTTATCTTCTTTTTTCATATTAAACCTCTTTTGGTTCTAAAATATTTTTTACAAATTCTGGACTTTGATTAAAAAGATTTTCAAAGCGATAAAGAATTAAATCACAGTAATGTGGGGATATTTCAATAATTCTTGCTTTTCTTTTTGCTCTCTGACAAGCAAGCAAAGTTGAACCAGAACCACCAAATGGATCAAGTACTACATCTGTGGATTTTGAGGCATCTAAAATAATTTCGTGCAACATTCCTACAGGTTTTACGGTTGGATGCATTTTTAAAAGATTTAACGATTTAGGGTTTGTTGCACTAACTCCTGCATGATCCCAGACATTTGTTCTATATCTTCCGTGCTTACATAATTCAATATTATTTATATGTGGCATATCTCCGTTTTTAAAGACGCAGATAAATTCGTGTTGGCTTCTGTACATACTCCCCATTCCTCCAATGAGTTTATTCCATACGCAAATATTTTTAAGCTCTGAATAAAATAAAGAACCTGAGTTAAGAAAAGTATTTATTCCTCTCCAATCAATAAAAATGTAATGAAGAGAGCCGTTTTTTGAAAATGAAACAAGATTTTGCATAAAATTTTTACTAAAATCTTCAAATTCAGCTTTTGTCATTTCGCCCGATGCCATTTCAAATTCATCATGTTTGGTTTTGCATACATGACCAGAAATTGGAACATTATATGGAGGGTCAGTGATAATAAGACTAGCTTTATCTTTTTGCATTAATTTATTATAGTGAAGTTTATTTGTAGCGTCTCCACAAAGTAAAATATGTGAGCCTAGTTTCCATATATCACCTGATTTAACACGCTTAGGAATCTGCATGGTCTCAATTTCATCAGCCTTATCTGACTTTTTAGGTGTAGTTGCGTAATCTTCAAGAATAATAGAGTCGATTTCAGCAATTTCAAATCCAGTATTAGTGATGACAAATTCTTCATCAAGCATTATATCTTCAAGCTCTATCTTAAGCAGTTCTTGATCATAAATGGCATCATCTGCTATTTTATTATCCGCCAGACGATATGCTTTAATTTCTGTTTCTGAAAGATGTTCAATTCTAATAACAGGAATTTTTGTGTATCCTATTTTTTCAAGTGCTTGCAGCCTGCCGTGTCCAGCAATAATTGTGTTATTGTTATCAATCAGGATTGGATTGACCATCCCAAACTGTTTAATGCTGGCTATCAATTTATTAACCTGTTTTTTAGAATGAATTTTAACATTCCGCTCATACTCTTTCAGTTCAGAGATTGCTAAATATTCGATTTTTAGCATTTGCTCTTGCCTAAATTTTTCCTCTTTTTGTTTTTTCTCTTTTGTCATAATTTTGTTCTCCTTTCTTTTTCTCTTATGACAGCTTTATAAAAAAGCTGTATATTATTATCCCGATTTTCAGGAAATGTTCTTTTAAGGAGACACAAAAGTACGTTTTTTTGAAAATTGTTACATAACTTAATAAAGATATATAGATTTTATTTATTTTAAATTTAAAAAAGATGTATTTTGTATATTTTTTACATTAAGTTTTGTAAATTGAAACATAAAAAAATCGACTTTTTGAAGTCGATTTTAAAAATTTATACAATTTAATAGGGTTATTTATTTACAAATTTTGAAAATAATAACCCAATATCAGGCATAGTTGTATTAAAAATAATTGTATAGGCTTTTAAACTTGCAAATCCAATGATTATTAATGCAACAATAAGCCATAAAATGCTCCATATTGATATAGGAAAATCTTTTATATCATAGTTTATGTCATATTCACGCAATAAGGATTTCCCAAATTTAAAAGTTTCACTTCTATTTATATTCATACAAAGAGGAATCCCTATAAGCAAAGTAAATAATTGTCCTACAAATGGGCAGGCATCAGCAGAACGCAGGGCAAATTTTGTAATAACTCCTGCAATACCATGGCTTTTTGCACTTTTAATGAGTGTATCTAAAAAATCATCATTAGATAATGGATAATCATTTATAACAGCCAGCTTTATCATTAAATTCAGATTATATGCCGTCAAAACAGATTGTTCAATCGGTATTGAACCAACAGAAGAAACCAAAGTCCCAATAAATGGAATTAATGTAGGCACGCATAACCAAGCTCCCCAATTTGCGGTTTTTTGAGCGTAGTTTTTTATGATTTTTTCTGATAACAATCTTTTAAGTTTATACTCATCTATATTAGGATGTGCATTTTTATGTCTTTCTAGCATTAAAATTGCTTCTTGCTTACTTTTTTCGAGATTAAAAAACGGAATTCCTGACAGTACTTTTTGCGCAATACGATTATCAATGCATACAACAGATTTTGATTCAATTGTTTGTGTATTGTCTTTTATCATTTTATCTCCTTTGGAACTGATGAAAAGGATTTAAATTCATGCATCATTTTAATAATTTTCATTGCTTCAGCTTGATTTGAAGCCGTAACCTCGACATTTTTGCTTTGACTTCCTGTTTTAACAAAAATTTTTGCAATCCATTTTTTCTGTGCCATATTCACTCCATTAGATTTTTAAAAATGTTCTGAACAACCTTTTTTATTAAAAGGTGGTTGATATTTTTCTATTAACTCACTTTCTAATCTCTCTGCTGATATTTTATCAGGAGTTTCGTATATTTTAAAATATGTATTTTCGATAAGCCATTGCGTAATTGTATTTTCATTATTTTCTTCTAATCCATTTTTGCCAGAAACTATTATGAAATCCATATTTAATAACTGCGCAATAGTTCTTCTTAAGGCAGATACTCTTGCTTTTTTAAGATGGCAATGTTCAATTCTATCTGATAAATTAGAAGCTTTTCCTATATACAAAAGTCCATATTTCATTTTTGTTTTTATTGTATTTTGTATTGATGCCTCAAAAATAGATAAATCACCATTATTTTTTAAAAACAATGCGTATACTCCCGAAGAGTTGGTTCTGTAGTAATCTTTAAAATTTTCTAACATGTTTTTCCTTCCTTTTCTTATTACATAACTATACTACATCACCATGTCAATTTCGGCACATGTATTTTATTCAACTTTTGATAATAGTATACCACAAAATGGTTATTAACATATGCATTTGCATATAGCAAGAACTGGTAAACACATTTCCACATAAATAAAATAGGTATAATATGAAAAATGAAAACACTATAAAAAAACTCGGTCATAAAGTAAGAATTATACGGACAGATCGTGGGCTTTCACAAGAAGCTCTTGCAGAAAAAGCAAATTTAAATCGTTCTTTTGTAGGTCTTTTAGAGCGAGGAAAAACCAACATTACGCTTAAAAACCTTGAGCAAATTGCAAACGCCCTTGATATCGATATAAAATATCTTTTTGATTTTATTCTTTAATTTTTTATATATAGATTTAGCCATCACTAAGTTAATTTTTATGTTTGAAATTTATAAAAAACAACTTGATATGTGTCCGTTTTTGACACATTAATATATTAAAATTATAAACATAAATATTAATACAGGAAAAGATAATGTCTAATATCAAAGTTCTTGAATACGATAAAATTATAACCTCAGCATTCCCATACTATATTGTTGCCATATCAAAAGGAAAAATGGGGTTGATTTCTTTAGATAATAAAATCTTATGTGATTTTATATATGATGATGTAAGCGAATTTGATATTAATCAAGATTTATTTTATAAAGATTATTGTATAATGCGCCTTGGTGGCAAATGGGGAATAATTAATATTTTCGGGGATGTTATAGTTAATTTTCAATTTGATACTCCTATAATCATTGAAAGAGGGATAGATGATAATAAAATTATTAAATTAAACAATTCTTGGGGCTTAGTTGATAAGAATTGGAATATTTTAGTTGATTGCGAATATGATGAGATTATTAACCAAGATTTTAATTATGTATATAAAATAAACAATAAAAAAGGATTAATGGATGTTAAGGGTAATATTTTAACTGATGCCATTTTTGATTTTTTGTTTCCGTATGATGGGATTGAAAATACAAGGTATTATATAGGAAAAATTGATACTAAAGCAGGCTTAATTGATAAAAAAGGCAAAACAATTATTGATTTTAAATATGAAAAAATGAGTGTTTTATCGGCTGTTGAAGATTATTTTGTGGCGCAAGATTTTTCTAATCACAAGTTTGGTGTTATAAATTTAAAAAATGAAATTATAGCGGGGTTTGAATATGATTATATTGAAATTATTAAAACGAATAAAAGAGAAGATATCTTTTTTCATTGCAAGAAGGAGAAG
>CALUZF010000021.1 GCA_944325165.1 Candidatus Gastranaerophilales bacterium | reverse complement strand
TTCAATATTTTTATTTCTTGTTATGGATGACGTTAAATTTAATATGCGAGATAGATACGGATATTTTTCTTTTCCTGCAAAACTTTTTGAATTTCTTGCAGATTTTTCACTATATTTTTTAGCTATAATCTACAATCTGGCAGTTTTAATTGCAATGAAATTTGATAAAAAATAGTCTATTATTAAATCACTCTTTAAAGGGTGATTTTTTTATTGCATAATTATTAGAAAAGGTGAATATATGACAATAATTCCTGAAAAACTTGCAATTCATAAACCAAAAAAAGAACTTTTAGATTTAATTGAAAAAAATGAAATAAAAGAAGATATCTTAGAAACTTTTGAGTCTGATTTTCATTCAATTTCTATTGTTGAAAGTAAAATTGGAAGATTTTTAAAATATAACGATACTTATCAAGCTGGATACATAGACACTCCTTTTTATAAAGGCAATTTGCCTTATATAAATTATTTTTTAATACCTTTGTTGATGAATAAAAAAATTAAAGATGTTTTATTTATTGGTTTGGGTTCAGGAATAATTGTCAATCAATATGAAGAGCTTATAAATTTAAAAACCGTCGATATTGTTGATATAGAGGAGAATATTTTTTATATTGCTCAAAAATATTTTAATTTTAAAACATCTGAAAAACAAAATTTTATATTGCAGGATGCTTTGATTTATCTTAAATCAACAAAGAAAAAATATGATTTGATTATAGTTGATGTTGCAGGAAACGAAGGAATTGATGAGAGGTTTTGTGATAGTGAATATTTAAATTTAATAAAAAACAGATTAAAAAAAGAAGGAATTTTTGTTTCTAATATGCCGTCAAGCAGGGATGTATTTAATCCTAAAAATAAATTTGCGCTTAATTTGATTGAATTATATAAGAAGCATTTTAAATTTATTGACTTATATAATGCAGAGCAATCAAACAAAATATTTTATAAGACTTTTTTTGATATAGATGAAATAGTTTTTGATATTACAAATTTGATTTTAATTTCTTCTGATAAAAGATATTTAATTTCAAACAATGATTTTATCGAAGATAAATTTCAAATATCAAAATATTTGAATGATTTATGCAAACTCCATGATTGATATTTGTGATAGAATTTTTTATATGTCAATTTTAAGGAGGAAGAATGAAAAAATATAGAATTGGTGTTGATGTTGGTGGAACTAATGTAAAAATCGCATTAGTTGATTTTGATGGAAAAATTGTATATTCAAATACTGTGCCTACTCGTGCTGAAATGGGTTATGAGGCAGGTGTTAATAATATAAAACAAGCAATTAAAGAATTAATGCAAGAAACTTCAGCTACAGCTAAAACAATCGAAGCAATCGGTTTTGGTTTGCCGGGGCAAATTGATTATAAAGAGGGTCTTGTTAAAAATCTTCCAAATATCCCCGGTTGGGTTAATATTCCTTTGGCAAAAATTATGGAAGAAGAATTTTTAATTCCTACAAGATTGGATAATGATGTACGCTGTGCTGCTTTAGGCGAATTAAATTTTGGTGCAGGCAAAGGATGTGAAAATTTAATTTGTATTACAGTAGGAACAGGTATAGGCTCAGGTATTGTTCTAAATGGCAAACTTGTGCGTGGCGCGTCAAATGCAGCAGGTGAAATCGGTCATATAAAAATGCAAATGACAGGTGGTCCTCTGTGTGGTTGTGGCGATTATGGCTGTTTTGAAGCTTATGCATCCGGCCCTGCAATTGTTACTATGGCAAAAGAATATATTAGCGGTGGAAAATCTGCTAAATATAAAGAAATGGCGACAGACGGCATAATTACACCTTATGTTGTAGCTCAAGCAGCGCTTCAAGGAGACGCTGTTTCAATTCAAATCTTTAAACAAATGGGTAAAATTATTGGCACAGGGCTTGCTTCTGTTGTTAATTTGCTTAATCCTCAAAAAATTATTATTGGTGGCGGTGTAGCAGATGCTGGTGATATATTGCTTGAGCCAATAAGACAAACAATTTTAGATAGAGCTATGCCAATTCAAGGACAATGTGTTGAAGTTGTGTCGGCTCAATTAGCAAATAGCGCAGGAGTTATCGGCGCAAGTTTATTGATTAACAGTTAGAAAGAATAATGCCAATACATTTTTTATGGGGTGACGAAGATTATTTAATCGAGCGCACTGTAGATAAAATAAAAAGAGAAATACTAGGGGATGATGTCAACGAGCTTAATTATAAAGCCGTTGACAATCCTAATTTTTCGCTTTTTTCTGAGTTAATTCGATCAAATGCTATGATGTTTGGCGATATTGTTATTTTGATTAAGTGTCAAAAATATTTTCTTGAAACAAAATCAAAAGAAAAACTTGATGAAAAACAAGTTAGTGAATTGGTTGGGGGATTGAATAATATTTCAGACAGAGTCCATTTGATTTTAGTCTGTCCTACTCCAAGAGGCGAAAAGAAAAAACCCGATTCAAGAAAAAAATTATATAAAGAAATTTTGAAACTGACAAAACCTCAAGAGTTTCCAAGCTATAGAAGTTATGAAGAATATAAGTTAATTCCTATTATTAAAAAAATGGCACAAGATATTGACCTAAAAATTAATCAAAACGAAGCGTCTTTATTAATTCAAACAGTGGGTTCATCTTTAAGAGATATATCTGTGCAGTTAGAAAAATTAAAGCTTTATGCATATCCTAAAAATGAAATTGATGAAACCATGATAAAAAATGTCGTTTCAACAAATACCGATATTTTTGGTCTTGTTGATTTGATTTTAGCTAAAGATTGGTCTGCTTCAATAAATTTAATCAATGAAATATTGCAAAAAGAACATTTTTTGCCGTCTTTGGCTTTTTTGCAAACTGCAATAACAAATATGCTTAAAACAAAACTTTATCATAAATCAATGTCAACTTTTGATTTGGCTATAAAATTAAATCAAAATGAATATGTGGTTAAAAAAAATATCGAAAAATTAGCAAATATTTCTTTGGATGATTTGGTTAATTTAAAAATTGAATTAGCTAAAGTTGAATATAATTTAAAAACAGGAATAATAAAAGATCCTCTAACTGCTTATGGAATGGCTTTTTTAGGAGGTAATTATGCTAAATAAAATGTTTAGAAATAAATTTCCTTTTGCTTATAATTATTTTTCGAATTTATTAGAGCTTGTTGAGCAAAATAAGAGAAATTTTCCTCAAGCTATAATTTTTGAAGGAACAGATACAAAAATGCAATATCTTTTTGCGCTTGAATTGGCAAGAATTTTAAATTGCAAAAAAGATAAAACAAATAATTGTGATTGTATAAATTGCAAATGGATTAAATCTCATTCTCATCCTGCAATTAATAATGTTTCTCAAATTCATTTTAAAGGTGAAGATGATGAATCAAAAACAGTAATTTCAGCAAAACAAGCAAGAGAAATTGAAAAAGCTTTAACTTTGTCGTCTGATTATCATCGATTTTTTATTTTCTTTTCTTCAAGGGAAAAAGAATATGAAGAAAACGAGCTTGAATGTTTTGAAAAATTAAATTATTCGCAAGATATTAATTTTTCAATTGAGCCTTTAACATATAATACATTTCATCCTACAACGCCTAATGCTTTATTAAAATCCATTGAAGAGCCTCCAATTAGGACAACTTTTATATTTTTGACTAAAGCAAGAGAAGATATTTTACCTACGATTGTATCAAGGTGTTTAGTATTTAAATTAAGCGGTCAAAAGGAAAATTTAAAATTTGATGAAATTATTCCTTTGCTTCAAAATTATCCTAATATCAATTATACTAATGCTTTTGATATATCTTTAAATTTTCAAAATTATATGAAAGAAACTAATAAAACTTTAGATAATATATTGAATGAATTTTTGGAGTATCTAGTTTATCTATTGAAGCAAAATATTGAAAATATTGATTATTATCAAAAAATAAACAATGATATTTTAATAACAAATGAAATGATAAAATATTCAAAAGCAAATATAAATGATAAAATCGTTTTAGATACTTTGTTTTTAAGAATAGCAAGGGGTTATTGATGGAAAAACCAATTGTTGCAATATCAATACCAACAGGAATAGGTGCAAATATCGGCGGTTATGCGGGCGATTTTGGATATATTGCAAGGAAATTTTCAAAATATTTTCATGTAATAATTAATCCAAATGCGGTTAATGGCGGTATTTTGAGTGCTATAAATTATGATATGAGTTATCTAGAAGGGTATTTATTTGATGAATTTTTTAGAGGTAATATATCAATTACACCCAAAAAACCTTATGAAACAAATAAGATTGGTGTTATTTTTGATTCAGCAATACCTAAGAATATCTTGAATGTTCATCTTAATACAATTTCTGCTCTTAAAATGGTTCAAGGAATTGAAACAATTGGAATAGAATATACCGATGAAAATGTCGGAGTTGAATTATCAATTGAAAATGGTATATCTACAGGAAAGATAAATAATTCAAAAACTCTTATTAAATCTGCCCAAAAATTAATTAAAAAAGGTGCTCAAGCGATTGCTGTTGTTTGTTTTTTTGGCGAAGATTCGGATGATGATAATTATTCAAATGCAAATGGAATAGATCCGATAGGTGGAATTGAAGCGGTTATTTCTCATTTACTTACGAGTGAATTTAATATTCCTGTTGCTCATTCACCTGCTTTTTATGATATCGATATATCAGAAAAAATTGAAAATCCTAAAGTAGCGTCAGAATGCATAAGCTCTACTTATTTGCCATCTGTTATGCAAGGTTTATCTATTGCTCCTAAAATATCCTTATCGGGTGAGATAAAAAATAAAGATGTTGAATATTTAATTGTTCCGGATGATGCATTGGGCTCTGTTGCTGTGTTATCATCATCTGAAAATAATATTAAAATAATTACAATTAAAAATAAAACAGTATTAGATGTAAATAGCTCTAAATTAAAAGTCACTCCTTGGGCGCATTTTGAAAGTTATGAAGAATGTCTAGACCAAATAAAAAGAAAAATCAAGACGAATTAGTTTTTTTAGAATCTTTGAAGCTTGCTTTTAAGATAATTTTTGCTGCACTTCTTATTTGGCTTGTAAAATGGATTTACTTTGATATATATAAACCTGAAGAAAAGAGATATATAAGAAATTCCAGATATGTTTATGAAATTCTTCAAGATGAATTAACAAAATATTACAAAGAAAAAGGATATGTCTATGATGGCTCTGAAGCAATAGATGAACTTTGCGAGAGAATAAGAGTAAAATATTCACCTTTATATGGTACTTGTGCTATTAAAAATGAAGTATCTGATGATGTAAGCATATATTTTAAAAGTAAAAATATTACTGTGTCAGGCTTTAATAGACCCCCTATAAAAGTTGGGGATGTTTATGTAAAAGATATAATAATTGATGTTGATGGTAATAAAGGCGAAAATACTTTTGGGATTGATAGAGTGCCATTAAGAATTTATTCAAGCGGAAGAATGGGTGGTTTGTTATCTCCTGTTAATTGTAATAAAGGCGATATGGATGATTTTGGTATACCTTATTCTCCTATTTGCCCTACAGGAGTTAATATAAATTTTATGGATATTAAAATACCTTTTTCTTATGACATTATCCAAATCGGAGGCAAGGATGGCAAATCAACAAGGCTAAATCAGAACGTTTCTTTTTTGAGGGCAGATTGTCTTGCTTTTGGAGCAGAAATAACAGGGGCTGATGAATATTGTGATAAGAGAAGTTATTATTGGTTGACTGCATGTTATCATGATTATTATTGTGCTATTCAATTTCATAAAGATTGATAATTTAGCTCATATAAATGATGTTTAATTTTTGCTAAAAAGATAATCTAAGATTATCTTAAAGAAAGGTAAAAAATGAGAAAGTGTGCTTGGACTTTAGCTGAACTAACAATTGTTATGATAGTTGTATTGGTTTTAACTGCGGTTGCTATGTCTATTACAAAGAATGTAAACATAAATAAAAGCAGAATTTACATGTATTCTGCAATAAGAAATATGACAATGGGAAACATTTCAGTAATAGAAGCAAATGAAGAAACTTTTTATCCTATTGAAGCTGAAACTTATGATGCTGATGCAACAAAAACAGATGATTGGTATTGTTTGCATTTTGCTGACGCTTTTTCTCTTAAATCTTCACCTGATTGTACTAAAACAACAGATGGTTCAAATACTGTTAATATGGTTTTTGCTAATGGGATAGCGCTTAGAGGGGTTGCAGCACCATGGAAGAGAGCTTATGATGGTTTATATTATAAGGATATATTAGTTGATATTGACGGAGATGAAAATATAAATAAAGTTGGCGTAGATAGATTTCCTTTGAGAGTGTTTAGAGGCACAAATGCACAAGGGGAAAGTTTAGATGGGCATGTTTATCCTGTTGATTGTTCTGCGGCAAATGACAAATTATATGATTCAGCAGGTAATTTAGTTTCTTTGAGTCATTCATATTGTAATTCATCTAGCGCAAATATAGCTTCGAGTGATGAAATTGTTTCTTATGGAGTATATAGGGTTACTGATGGTTCAAAACCTACGAGCGCAACAATGATTGCAGGTTCAAAATCAGCCTTTGAAGCAGATTGCATAGCTTACGGTTCAAGAGGTTTTTATGGTGGTGCATTGTGTTCATCTAAAGGATATGTAATACACGATAGATGTGCTCATGAGGATCTTTGCACTGATTGTGCGTCTTATGGAATATGTGCAGGTGGTTCTTCAAGTAATTGTATTACTTTGGCTGAATCAAATAAACTGAATGTTCCGTCTGAAGATGATCCTTCTGTTACTGAAAAAACAGGCTTTAGATGTTTTACATTGATATCAAAACCTACAAGTGGTATGGGAATGGTCGCAGGTAGTTTATTGGGTGATTTAGGAATATAGGTTAATTGAATAAATAAAACTCAAATGATATTTTATATTTAGTGAGGTGAAAAATGGATTTTGGATTTTTAATAGTTTTTATGATGTTATTTTTCTGTGCTTTATGGCTATTTATTTCTTTAGCTATATATTTTATTCCCGTTATTATAGCATATATTAGAAAACACAATAATATTTTATCTATAACAATATTAACAATATTTTTTGGATGGACATTTTTTGGATGGCTAGCAGCGGTATTATGGTCGCTAAATTCTGATGTTCAAGAAAATGAATAATATTGTATAATTGTTTTATGAGTAAAAATGAATTTTTAGAAGATTTTAAAATTTATCTTAAAAGCGAGAAAAATTTTTCGCCTCATACAATTAGGGCTTATTGTGCTGATGTGTATACGTTTTTATTGTGGATAGATAATTTAAATCCACTAGAAATTGAAGCAGAAAAATTTAGTGAATACATTCATTTTATTAGTCAAATTAATTATACAAAAACGACTATTGCAAGAAAAATAGCGTCTATTCGGGCTTTTTATAAATTTTTGTATCAAGAAGAATTAATTGAGTATAACCCTTTGGAAAGTGTTTCAATTCCAAAACAAAATAAGACTTTGCCTCATTTTTTATATGAAGATGAAGTTGAAAATATCTTAAGAGGTATAAAAATAGATACTCCATCTGGATATAGAAATAGAATTATATTAGAACTTTTATGGGTGTCCGGCATGAGAATATCCGAATTATCATCTCTAAATTATGAAAATTTAAATTTAGAGCAAAATGAAATAAGGGTATTTGGTAAAGGTGCAAAAGAAAGAATAGTCTTAATTCCAGATAAAACTAAAGAAGGGTTGATTAACTACATTGAAAATGTCTCAGATTTAATTTGTAAAACTGATAAAAAACCAACAAGCCCTTTATTTATCAATTATAACGGTTATCGTTTACAAAATCAAAGCATTAGAAAAGCTCTTAGAGAATGTATTAAAAACATCCATTTTACAAAATATGTTACACCTCATGTTTTTAGGCATAGTTTTGCTACGAAAATGTTGGAACATGGCGTTGATTTAAGAATTGTTCAAGAACTTTTAGGACATGCGAGCATAAAAAATACGCAAATATACACCCATGTTTCAATCCAAAGATTAAAAGATGTATATGAAACTGCACATCCTTTGGCAAATTAGCTTTTAATTTACTATTTTTTTATTTTATAGTATCTTTTTATTCGAGGAGAATAGAAAATGGGTTGTTTAAAAAGTTTATTTAAAAAAATATTATTTATCGTGCTAGTTGTGGCATTTTTTGCTTTGGGCGGATATGCTTTTGTAAAAGAAAAAATCAGAAATTATCAGTATCCTGCGAAAGATGTTTTTGTTGAAAGCGAAATGCAATATGCAGATTTTTCTTCTGTTTCTGCTGATTATCAGCTATATAGAAGTTTTAATTTATTTGGCTATAAAAAAATCAATGCAAAATATTTGCCTACAAATCAAAAAATTACAATTTTTGATTTAAAAGATGAGGATCTGATTTCTGTTTCTGATTTTCATACAGGTGTAATAGATGAAAAAATTAAATCTTTATTAGATAAAACTAAAGATTCATTTATAACTTATGAAAACTTTAAAATTGTCCAAAAAGGTAAATTTTATGCCCATAAAAAAGAGATACCTTATTTAGTCTTTAAGGCGAGTGTTAAAAATGTTCCTTTTAAAGATGTTATAGGTACAATTGGTGCTTATTCAAATTTGAACAATAAACAAAAACCTTCTACAAAATTGATTATATCTATTGTTGACGATAAAGCTTACAATCCTACTATAGTTAAAAACTTTGTAACATCGTTAAGGATTAAATAGCTATATGAAGATAACTTTTTTTAGTATTTTTAATCTGTTCTTTAAAATAGGGGCGTATTTGCTTGGTGGTGGATACGTTATTATTCCTATTATGCAGGATGAAATAGTTGAAAAAAGAAAATGGCTAAAAAGTGATGAAATATGTGATTATTATTGTGTAAGTCAATGTTTGCCAGGGATTATCGCTATAAACATGTCTATTTTAGTGGGTTATCGATTATTAAAATTCAAAGGCGCACTTGCCTCTGTTGTAGGAATGGCGCTATCGCCTTTTGTTGCAATAATTATTGTAGCAAATATGCTCAATCAAATTTTGCATATTCCATTTATTGATGGTATTTTTTGGGGTGTGAATATTTCCGTTATAGTTTTGATTTATCTTGCTGTTAAAGAAATGTGGCAAAAAAGCATAGTGGATAAATTCAGCAGTTTTTGGTTTTTATTGATTTTAATTTTATCGGTTTTAAAAATAAGCCCTATAACATTAATATTGGTTTCAATTGCCCTTGGAACAATATTCTTCTTAAAGGATAGAAAAAATGCTTAATACTTATTTTTTATTGTTTTATGAATACTTTAAAGTCGGGCTATTTACCATAGGCGGTGGTTATGCATCTTTGCCCTTTTTATATCATATGGCGGAGAACTATGATTGGTTTTCTATTGACGAATTGACCCAGATGATTGCAGTATCGGGGCTTACTCCTGGGCCTATTGGGCTTAATATGGCTACATTTGCAGGTTTTAAAGCTTTAGGTATATTTGGTTCTTTAGTAGCTACTGTTGCTTTGGTTTTACCTATGATGCTTATTACAACTCAAGTGTTTAGATTTTATTTAAAATTTAGCGAAAGTAAATGTACAAAATCAATTTTGTATGTTTTAAGACCTACATCATGTGCTCTTATATCTTCGGTTGGTCTAAGATTGTTTTATAATCTAATTTTAGAAGATGATATAACCTTTCATCAAGTAGATATTGCAGGATTGATTTTATTTATTGTGTTGTTTTTGATGACTTTTAAATTGAGCAGAAATCCAATCATATATATGTTTATAGCCGGTCTTATAGGTGTCATTGTTAAATTTTGTTAATCGATAATTTTATTATAGCAATTATATATATGAAATATACTTTATATATATAAGATAGAAATAAGGACAAAAGTTATGAACTACGAGATTAATGAGATGGAAATTATTGATTTAGAACCTGTTGAATTGCAAGGAAATGGCTTACAAGGAAACGGAATAAGAAATATAGACAGTGAAGTAAATTTTGATTTATATTTAGAAGAATTAAGTTTCTAAAATAAGATATAGTCAAAGTATGGAAATGAGCATGGGCTAATGAATAGGCGTGCTCTTTTTTATTGTTTTGTCAAGCAAATATTACAATATTAAGTTTGTAAATTTGAATTTTGGCATATCTTCCTTATTATTCAACCATTGTAAAACTTTTTTAACATAGTTGTCTATTGCAACCTAATGCTCAAGAGATAAAATAAGAATATAGTCAAGAAGCAGACAACATAACACTTTTGTGGAAGGAGTTGATGGTTTAAAGGCTGAGTATTATAGGAATGTAAAAAAGATTATTAACAAAAAAGTTTTAATTAGGTTAACTACTAGATTTGGGAAATCCACTTGAACAACAAGTGGATTAATTTTTTTAAAAATTATTGATAATTTAGTGACAAATTATTTTTTCAGTGGTTTTATGTTAGTATGACAACTAATTCAATTAATCAAAATAATCAATTTAATACAAATATAGAAAACTCTTTGTTAATTAAGTATGGAATGAACATCCTAAATACCCCGTTTGTTTCGGATGATGATATCCAATTGGGTTTGGGAGAGAAATATTTAATCATTGAAAAGCTGCTAGAAGCTCATGAATTTGCTAAAACAAATGTTATGGCAGATAACATCACAGGCAGAGGCTTTGCAACAAATGTTTGTACAGCAGATAGAGCTTGGTCTATGGGAACGAATTTTAATAACACAAGAAATGATATTTCATCTATTTGCGGTGAAAGAAGTGCTATATTGTTTTCGTATAATGAAGCTCTTTTAAGGTATTCAAGACGTCCTAAAGGAAAATTTGATTTTAAAATTAAATATTTATGCATGGCTTCAAACATTGATTTAGAAGATATTACAGAGATGATTGCTCCTTGTGAAGATTGTCTATCTTGGCTTAATACTAACAGATATTTTAATTTTAATACATTAGTATTTTCTTTTGAGCGAACAAAAGAAAAAGAGCTCGTCGTTAGAGCCTCAAGATTGGTTAATTTTTTGCCTTATAAAACTTATGCAACATCTAATAAGTTTGATTTAAACAAAGAAATAAGGTTTTCAAAAAATTCTCAAATATCTTTTGTAAAATATAATTTAGAGCCAAAAGATGCGCTAAATCTTTTAAATGTCGCTTATAATAAATATCTTGAAAATGAATTTTGCAATATCTCTAATCAAAATATTGCTTGTTCAATAATTTCAAATGATGAGATTTTTTCTTCATTTAAAATCGATTGGACAAAAAGATGGCACGTTGAGCCTTTGGAAAATTGTGTCGCAAATGCTGTTGAAAAATATAGAAAAGACACATTAATCAAAGCAATAGCTTATTTTGGTGATGAATGTGCTAAAGATAAAGATAAGATTTATTATGACGGTACGGTTTCAATCAAGAGTCTTGGCAGAATCAGACAAAAATATGCACAAAATGACACATTGCTAATTTTAAATTTTGAAAATCATATTTTAATTACAACAATTGGTGAATATTTACCGAAGAAATTTGAACAAGGCTATAAAATTTCATAACATTGTTAAAATTAAAAATAAAAAATATAAAACTATATTTGTATGTAAAAATGTAACGAAAAGTTATATTATTATATAAAATATTTTCCCTTTGTTATATTATTTTGATGGATATCCCCAATATAAGGAATTAGTTTAAATTGCAAAACAATTTCGATAGCCTTGATAATTTAGAACTCAGAGTCCAAAAATCATCCGTTGTTCAACAAAGAGCAGGATTGGTTGCTGTTTATATGTATAAACAATTTATAGAGTTTCATCAAGCAACTGTTAATACTAACGATATGTTTACTAAAATTCTTGAGAATTTATCTGTAGTTTTGGAATATTTGAAACAATCTCTAAATGTTAGAAATGTTCCTGTTCAAAATGTTAATTGTACGATAGATTCAACTAAAACTCTTGCAATTGCAAATGTTTTATGGCATAAAATCAGCTTTACTTCAAGATTTAATAATTCTCCTAAAGCATTGCCTCAAAAAAACGGCTCTCCTATGTTTTGCGGAAGAATTTTTGCAATAAACGGCGATTTTACTCAGTTAATTAAAGAAGAAGATGACTATGAAAAGCAAATGGATATTTTGCTTGCAAATGAGATTGCTTCTTTATATATTCCTGCTGAAAAAAATCAAGGCACTGTTATGACAATTCGCCATAAAGGCAATCAAGAGTTATATATAAGTCAGCTTGATGCGCCTCGCGAATTTTTATTAAAAGTTATTGAAATAGTTTGTGCCGGTGGTGAATTTCATAAACAAAATAACGACAAATCAGGTTTTCTTTTTTAAATATATATCCAAAAAGCCTCGAATATTCGAGGCTTTAAATGTTTGATTCCTAAATTAATTATACAGTTGTTCCATGTGCTACTATAATTTTCTTCATCAGTTTTTGGAAAAAGCTCATTGTTGGTGTTTCAATCATTTGTGCGAGTGCTTTTAGTTCATTTTGATAAGCAATGCTTACGGGATTGTATTCACATAATTCCAAATCTGCTTCGTAGTTCATTTTATCATCCTTATTTGTACTAACCTCACCATGTATAACGACATTTTGGGGTCAAATCTTTAGAATTTATTTTAATTGTTTACATTATTTAACAAATTTTTAATGTAGAATTATTGATATGAAATTTAGAGTTGAAACAATCGAAGATACAAAAAAATTAGCTCGTGCATTTTGCAATTCGCTTGATAAAGACGGATTATTTGTGACCTTAACAGGAGATATCGGTGCAGGCAAAACGCAGTTTGTTAGATTTGTCTTGGAATATTTAAATGTTAAAGATAAGGTTACAAGTCCGAGCTTTGTTATATTGAATGAATACAAATCTGATTTGTGTCCTATATATCATTTTGATTTGTATCGTTTAGAAGAAAAAGGCTTAAAATCAATAGTCTCTGAGCTAAGAGAATATTCAAAAAAAGGAAAATTAACTTTTATTGAATGGGCAGAATTTGGCTTAAATGAAATTCCAGATAGTGCTTTAAATATTAATGTTGAATATGATGAAGACAATGTCGATATAAGATATTTTGAGTTTAGCTCAAAAAATAAAACAAACGATGAATTTATGGAAAGATTTTTAAAAAAGGTGAATTAATGAATATTTTAGCAATTTGCGCAGCATTAAATAATTCATATTTTGCAATTAAATATAATGATAAAATTATTGATGAAGTTATAAAAAGTGATGAAAATTACCATAGCTTATATTTGATTTCAAAAATTAAAGAAATTTGTGAAGAAAATAATATTGAGCTAAAAAAGCTAGATGCTATTGCTGTGAATTGTGGCCCCGGAAGTTTTACAGGTATTAGGGTTGCAATGAGTATTGCAAAAGTTATGGCAGGAGAGCTTGAGATTCCATTAATTGGTTTAAATACGGCTCAAATTCTATTAAATGCATACGATAGAGATATTTTATTGATGGATGCACGAAGAGATATGTTTTTTGTTTGCACAAAAGATAATATTGAGCTTGTATATAAAGATAATATTGATGAGAAAATAAAAAATAAGACAATATTATGTGATAAAAATTGTAAAAAGATTTTTGAAAATGCTCTTTGCTATGAAGATTTGGATAAAAAATTGGGTGAAATAATGATTAATTTGGCTATGGAAAAATACGCCAATACTTCCGATAAATCTGAATTTAACTATTTAAAATTGGAAGCAAATTATATTCAAACACCTCCAATATTTTAATTTTTTTGCGGCAAAAAATTTTTTTTACCTTTTTTAAAGATATGTAAATATTTTAAAAATAAAATCAAAGAAAGTTGTTGACGAGCGATTTTGTTTATTATACGCTATGATATGCACGTATTAGAATACTAAGTAAAGGTAATAAATGTAAAATGAGCACTACAAAAAGACAAAGAATTAGAGTATGTTTAAAAGCATACGATCATCAATTGATTGATAGTTCTGCTCTTAAAATTGTAGAAACAGGTAAAAGAACAGGCGCAACAGTTGCAGGTCCTATACCAATGCCTACAAAACGTAGAGTTTATTGTGTTCTTCGTTCACCTCACGTTGATAAAAAATCTCGTGAACATTTTGAAATGAGAACTCATAAAAGAATTATCGACATTTATGATCCAACTCAACAAACAACTGAAGAATTGTCCAGAATGGATCTTCCTTCAGGAGTAGATATCGAAGTAAAACTATAATCGATATCAACATCACTCAGACACATGACAATTGAATATTAATGTGATCTATTTAGAAAAGCAGAGTTTGAAAACAAACAAAGCTAGTAAGTACAACAAGAGAAACACTTTAACAAGTAGCTCTCACAACAGAAAGGTTTAACATGACATTAGGTGTTATTGGAACAAAACTTGGAATGACACAAATATATGACGAAACAGGTCTTTGTATACCTGTTACCGTTGTAGCTGTTGAAAAAGCTGTTGTAACTCAAGTAAAAACTACTGAAACAGATGGCTATAATGCTATTCAAGTTGGCGTAGTTGCTGCTAAAGAAAAACACTTAACAAAAGCACAAATTGGTCATTTTAAGAAAAACAACTTAGAAAACTTTAGACATTTACAAGAATTCAGAGTTGAAGACCCTTCTAAATTTGAAGTTGGTCAAGTAATCTCTCTAGAAGTTCTTGATAATGTTCAAAAAGTTGATGTTACAGGCCGTTCAATCGGTAAAGGTTTCCAAGGTACTGTGAAAAGACACAATTTTTCAAGAGGACCTATGGGACATGGTTCTAAAAACCACAGAGCTCCTGGTTCAATCGGTGCTGGTACAACTCCAAGCCGTGTTGTAAAAGGCAAAAGAATGGCAGGTAATATGGGTAACGAAAAAGTTACAGTTACTAAATTAACTGTTGCTAAGGTTATCGCTGATAAAAACTTATTGCTTATTAAAGGTGCTATTCCTGGTCCTGAAGGCAAATTAGTTACAGTAAAACCGGCTAGGACTAAATGGAATTAGAGGTGCATGATGACTACAGAAAATAAAACAGTAAAAATCTTATCTACACAAGGTTCTGAGCTTGGTCAAATGAATTTGGAAGGTTCAGTATTTGGCGTAGAACCAAATGTACACGTTATGTACTTAGCTCTTAAAAGACAATTAAACAATGCAAGAGCAGGTTTAGCTTGTGCTAAAACAAGAGCTGAAGTATCTGGCGGTGGTAAAAAACCTTGGAAACAAAAAGGTACAGGTAGAGCTCGTGCAGGTTCATTAAGAAGCCCATTATTCAGAGGTGGTGGCGTTATTTTTGGACCTAAACCAAGAAGCTACGAAACAGCTCTTCCGCAAAAAGCTAGAAAATTGGCTTTAAAATCTGCTCTAAGTGCAAAACTTGACATCATGACTGTTGTTAAAGATTTCTCAGAAATTTCTGAAGCTAAAACAAAAGTTATGGTTAAAGCTCTTAAAGATTTAAAAGCTGAAGGTAAAATATTAATTATCGCTGATTTAACTGCAGAAGAAAACAAAAATTTAGTTTTAGCTGCAAGAAATATTCCAAGCGTTAAATTGTTGTTACCATCAAACTTAAATGTTAAAGATTTGGTTGAAGCTGATACAATTATTGCAACTGAAGCAGCAATCAACTCTATCACTGAAAGGTTGGCAAAATAATGACAAATACAAATACCAACAAAGAAAAATTATATGAAGTTATTAAAAAGCCTATCATTACAGAAAAATCTATGATGGCAACAGCAAATAACACATATACTTTTGAAGTTAAAAAAGATGCTACAAAAGTTGAAATTGCACAAGCTGTTGAGCTTGCTTATCCAAACCGCAAAGTTAAGAAAGTTAGAACGGTTTACATGCCTTCTCATCAAAAAAGAATGGGCATGAAATTTGGTAGAACTCAAAGTGGAAAGAAAGCTATTGTTACAATAGTTGGCGATCCAATCGAAGAATTGACAGGAGTATAAGATTATGGCAACTAGAAAAATTAATCCAACTTCACCTGGTCAAAGAGGTATGACAAGACCGGATTACGCTGAAATAACAACTTCTACTCCCGAAAAATCATTGGTTAAGTCTTTAACTAAAACAGGCGGTAGAAA